>CAYXZZ010000043.1:0-12163 GCA_964470055.1 uncultured Mycoplasma sp. | reverse complement strand
ATTGAAGCATTGTTCCCATTGCAGTATCTCCATCAATATTAGCATTTTCTCTTTTTGCATCTTCTTCATTTGCTGACTTAAGTCCTAAATTTTCTAGTGATTTTAAAAACTTATGAGTCTTTTTATCTTCAAAGAATAATTGACGAGATGCATTTCTTCTATCTCTATATTCAGAAAATGATTTATAAACATCTTCATATCCTTTTTTAGATAATTCTTCTTCAATTAAATCTTGAATTTCTTCAATCTTAATTTTATCAGTATCCTTAGCAATCTTCTCAAGTCTTTTTAAAACTGCTTGATACACTTTTTGAACATCTTTAGTAGTATATTTTCTTTCCTTTTCATCATCATCGATATCTACTTCAACACTATCGAATCCTTTTTTTATGGATAAAGCAATTTTTGTCTCATCAAAATCTACTTTTTTACCATTTCTCTTAATTACAGTTAAACTTTCTAACTTATCAACTACTTCATTCATAAGTTTTACCTCCCACATTCACTTAACTTTTCTAACTTCATTTTATAATCGCTTATCCACTTTTGCAACCACTATTTTCGACAATTTTTTAAGTCTTTTTTCAATTCCGTTGATATATAAAGAAAACGTCAAAAAAATTATTTTGTTCGATTTACGACAATTGACAAATTTAGACATTAAGAAAAATCGTTTTTTCCTATTTTTAATTTTTTCAAAATCGTAAATAGTAAATTTCCTTTATTTTTCAACAAACCACCAGTTTATAAAAAAAGATTTTTTCAAAAAATCAAAAAATCATTTTTTATAAAATTTTATTTTTTCAAATCATTTCTTATCAGTAGAACCAAATCCACCAGTACGTGTTCCAGTAGCATTATCATTATCAACAACTAAATATTTTTGGAATACTACTTGTCCAATAACATCACCCTTTTTAACTTCAATATCATGGTCACTACAATTAAAATATGCAAAATAGAAATGTCCATCATTATCTGGATTTCCATAATAGTCAGAATCAATTAAACCCACACTATTAGCCATTAAAAATCCTTTCTTAGGTCCACTACTACGATTTAGTAGTAAATAACATTCATCCTCCATACAATAAGCCTTTAATCCAGTCGGGATTAAAGTAGGCTTACAGCCTGGCGTAAACATTGGAATAACTATATCCTCAGCAGCCTCTACATCGTATCCAGCAGAATGTGCAGTCTTTCTAACCGGTAAATTTATCCCTTTATTTTCCCATCCTTTAGCAATTTCAAATCCACGTTTTTTCATATTAATCTTCTCCTTCTAATAACTTATTATTATCTATATATAAAATCTTCTTATCATTTTCTAAACTCTTTTTAACATCAATAATACATTGATTACTACTACCAACATAATGTAGTTTCTCTAAGGCAAGTCTCAAAACAAACTTCCCATCAAGCAACACATCAATATTTTTAATAATAGTTTCTAAATCTTTATCAGTCTCCATTTGTCTCATCAACTCTTCCCAAATGAATCCTGTATAACACCAAATAGTCTTATTTGGATATTTTTCTTTTACTTCTTTAACTAACTTTGCGATGTCCTCTCTACTTTCTAGAAACAATGGATCTCCTCCTGATAAGGTTAACCCATCACACCAGTCTTTTTCTAATTCAGCAAATATTTCGCATCTAGCATCTTCATCAAATAAAAGTCCATCATCTTTATTCCAAGTAACAGCATTCTGACATGCTTGACAGTGATGACTACAACCACTAGTCCATAAAACCACTCGAAGTCCTTCACCATTAAGCATATCTGCCTTTGTAATATTATGATATCTCATCACATTGACTTCCTTTCAGCAATCTCTGCCATCTTTGCAGCCCCTAACATTGTATCTCCATGAACTCTTGAAAAAGACAAATATCCATTCATGCGATCAATCTTCGTTAAATCACTACTTCCACACTTTGGACAAGTATCCATCTCCAACTCTTCATGACCACAGTTATTACAATAAGCAAGTGAAAGATTAACTCCCTCGTAAAAACCCTTTTCCATCGCCCGTTCAATATAAGTAAGCATAGCCTTACGATTATAACTTAAATTATATCTAACATACTGAATTCTTCCACCTTTACAAAGTTCCCAGAATCTTTCTTCTAAATCCTGCTTTTCAATTCCTGTAATATCTTCCCATACTCCACAATGGAAACTATTAGAAACATATTCACGAGAACTTACCCCTTCAATAACTCCATACTTCTTTCTAAATTGTTTAATTTGTAAACCACATAAACTCTCCGCAGGAGTACCATAAATCGCATATAAAATACCATCTTCTTTTTTATATTCAAGTGTCTTATCATTAATATATTTTAATGTATCTAACGCAAACTGCCCATCTTCCACAATACTCTTTCCATTATATAAAACTTGTAATTCATTTAAAGCTGTAATTCCATAAGAGGCAGTACAAGATTTCATTACTGATTCAATAGACTCCTCAGGTTTAAGATTTCCACCATAAAATCCTCCTTGACAATAAGCAAGTGGATTAGTAGATGCTTTTCTCTTAGCCAAATATTTATAAGTTCTAATATGAATCTTACGTATCATTTGTAAATAATAATCAAGTACCTCATAAAAATCTTTTTGTTCCTCCCTTGCCTTCGCAAGTATCATTGGTAAATGAAGTGATATTGCCCCTATATTAAATCTTCCAATAAATACAGGTTTGTCTTCATCATCCGCTGGTTCCATTCCTCCTCGCTCATACCAAGGACTTAAGAATGCTCTACATCCCATTGGACTAATTATTCTTCCATACTTCTTATACATTTCTGGAACATAACCCTCTCCAGTTAAAGATAAATAATCCGGATACATCGTCTTCTCACTACACTTAATTGCTGAAAGAAAACTTTCACGTAAAACCTTACCTTCTCCATGTAAATTCTTATCATATAAAAATACTAACTTAGGAAACAAAGTTGGCTTCTTAAAACCTTTCTTTCCTTGGCCTTCTCTATGTACATCTAACATAGTCTTAGTAATCATTATCGCAAACTCATCAGTATCAACACCAAAAGTAAATGTTACAAACGGATAATCTCCCCTACTAGAACTAACTGTATTTAATTTATATTCAATTCCTTGATATCCCTGTTCACACTCACGAACAGTCTTACGCCAAGCATACTCCCCAGCCTCATCTACATATTCACTACCCTTAATATCCAAATACTCATTATAATATTTTTCATAAGATAACTTCGCATACTTTTTCAAAACACTATCAACTTCCGATACAGTAAATCCCCCATACTGCATCGCTGTTGTATTAATAATGACATCTCCCATTACATTAAAAGCCGTTTGTAAACCTTTAGGTTCTGTATACCAAATATTACTCATCTCAAATCCATCTTTTAAGACATTAGCCATATCAAATAAACAGCAATTCATCGTATCTCTTCTAAAACTCATATCATGAATATAAATATATCCATCTTTACAAGCCTCTATTTCCGCAGCAGTCAAAAAGAACTTCTTATATAATTCCTTATTCAAACTATTATAAATTAAACATCTTTGTGTAGTAACTAAAGCACTATCCATATTAGCACAATCTTTATCACCTATATATGTAATAACTTGAGCCTTTTTATAAACCTTATCAAGAATATGAACAATTTCTCTCTTATAATCTCTATACTCACGATAACTTTTCGCAACAAGAGGATTTACCTTTTCTAAAGCCGCTTCACAACAACTATGAACCTGTTCCACTGTCGGATTAGTCGTTTGTGTCTCTAATAATTCTCGAACCAACTTGACAATTTTCTCTAAAGCAGCATCCGTCAAATCAACCATAACTCTTTCAGCACTAGAATTACAAGCAGCCTTGATTCTTTCTGAATCAAACTCTTCCAAATTACCATTTTTTTTAATAATCATTATCTTTTTTTCTTCTTTTTTACTTCTTGCCATACCTCTTTACCTCCGCCATATACTTCACATTGTACCCTACTTTCATTTTTTTAAATGTTGCATTTGCAACTAAAACAAAAAGTTGTTATAATAAATTTCAATTGGTGGTGAAAATATGGTTGAAAATACGTCAAATGAAAGACTTTTAATGTTTAGAAAAAATCTGTCAAAGTGTGTCAATGTCACAACAAAAATTTACACAAACAAAGAACTTATCTTAAGTTACACTCCCATAAAAAAAAGAATTGGTTTTATCACCTATGGAAAAGCCTTTATCATAAAAACAGATATTGATGGAAATACTACTATTATGAGAGAATTAAAAGAAAACGATATTTTTTCCAATTTATTCTTTCAAAATTCCGAAGACGAAATCTATATCATCAGCAACAACTATACTGAAGTAACTTTTATTGATTATTATTCTACTCTAAAAAACTGTCAACTAAACTGTCCTTTTCATACCAACTTAGTAATTCAACTATTCGAACTCTTAATAGAAGATAATCGTCAACAAAACGAAAAAATCGAACTACTATCAAAACGCTCAGTTAGAGAAAAATTAATCTTCTTCTTAAAACGCCGTGCCAACAAAGATAACATCTTTAAAGTAACTACTTCCTACAAAGCCATTGCCGAATATATCGCAGTTGATAGAAGTAATCTCATGCGCGAGTTAAATAAAATGGAAAAAGAAAAATTAATAAAAAAAGATGGACGTACTATCTATTTATATATTTAATTATTGATAAATGTGTACCGTTATATTACAACAAATATGACAAAGGAAACTTAGGCAAAAAGGAAGACTTAATTTTTCGCAAGGATTGAACTTTCTCTTAAAACTACTATGTACACACAATATCAATAGTAATATCACTAACACAAGAATGATCAAAATCTGAAAAGAGATCAATAAATCTTTTTTCTTGATTACACATCACCTCCTTCAATTAGGATTAGAGGTAGTATTCAATTAAGTCTTCACATATATTATTCGATAAAAAAGGTTTTCCCAAATCGAATAGAGTAAATTTTCAACAAATTTTACATTTTTGATATAATACCCTTTCACACCACCGCAATGCTATCAATCCCACTTGCCCTTGTTTTTATAGACTTGTCTATAAGCCTGATTCAAATTATCTTTGGAAAGTATTTTTTCTAAAAGTTCCATATTTGTTTCCACCTTTCTAATTTCGTACATAGACTAATCATCTTTTATAGAATTTATCCATTAGATATGCTAATCTTTTCCTATTTATTAATTAAGATTATAATCCATTTCAATTTCAGTAGTCGAAACTACAAATTATTCAGTCCTTCCTAATTTTCTAGCACTACGACCTCTGCTGACGACTTCTTACGATACACCTTTTTCGACCGTTTTTCTTAATAGAGACTTCCTTAACTGTTCGTAAGACCTCCTATCTTTCCTCAATTAACTACCACATAAAGTAGTTTGTTTGGCAACCTCATCCATTTATGTAGCCTTATAGTAAATTTCTGTTCGTTAGTTCTCGATTTTGTTTCACACTTCCTTTAGCCCTAGCATCAGTTAATGCTTTGTGCTTCCCTAACACTTCATCGATACCTACGCGTGTATAGGACTTTCACCAACTAGATATATGCCATGCCATGCACAGCACACAAAAAAACTACTTATTTTAATTAAGTAGCTTTTTTATTCTATCTTTCAAGTAAACTTAGTCCAACTTTTTCTTTTTCCAAAGAAATATCTTCAACATAACAATCAACTATATCACCAACACTAAATAAGTCAGAAGGATGTTTAATAAATTGTTTACTTAACTTAGAAATATGAGCAAGTCCATCATTATGTAATCCAATATCAATAAACAATCCAAAGTCAACCACATTTCTAACAGTACCTTGTAATTTCATCCCCACAGTTAAATCCTTAATATCAAGTATATCACTCTTTAAAATTGGTTGTGGCATCTCATCTCTTGGATCCAAATTCGGCTTCTTCAAAGAAGCAACCACATCTTCAAGTGTATAAATATCTGTACCAAGTTTTTCCTTATATTCCTCTAAATCAATAGAATTTAACTTTTCTACTAACTCTTTCGTACCAATATTAGTTTTACTCATACCAAGTTCATCTAATAACTTTAACGCAACATCATAACTTTCTGGATGTATCGCTGTAGCATCTAATACATTATCCCCGTCCACTATTCTTAAAAAACCAATTGCTTGCTCATAAGCCTTATCAGTAAGTAACTTTTTCTTCTTTATTTCCTCACGTGAAGTAATTTTTCCCTTTTCTTCACGATACTCAATAATCTTTTCAATTGCCTTTTTTGTAATACCAGAAACATATTTCAATAACGAACTAGAAGCCGTATTAATATTAACTCCAACACTATTAACGCATTTCTCAACCACAAAATCTAATGAACTAGATAATTTCTTTTGACTAACATCATGTTGATATAGCCCAACACCTATTCCCTCTGGTGGAATCTTAACAAGTTCCGCTAAAGGATCCTGTAAACGTCTTCCAATACTAACAGCGCTTCTCTTTTCCACTGCCAAATCAGGAAATTCTTCTATCGCAACAGGAGAAGCACTATAAATTGATGCCCCAGCCTCAGAAACAATAACATATTTACAATTTAAATTGTATTCCTTAATCATCTCACTACAGAACTTTTCTGATTCACGAGAAGCAGTGCCATTACCAATCGCAATAATATCCACATTATGTCTCTTAATAAGCTGTACAACTACTTCCTTACTAAGTTTAATTCTATTTTCTGTATCTCCATTCAAGAAAGGCTTAATAACAGTAGAATCTAAATACTTACCGTTCTTATCAACAACAGCCAATTTACATCCATTAACAAAACCAGGATCAAAAGCAAGTACAACTTGTTCTTTCATTGGTGGAGTTAAAAGTAATGCTTCCAAGTTCTTCCCAAAATTATCAATCGCTGCTTCCTCACCAACTTCAGTCAGTTCACTTCTAATCTCTCTTTCAATAGATGGTTCAATTAATCTCTTATACGCATCCATTATAGCCTCTTTAACAGTATCAACTACAAAAGACTTCTCATTCTTAATCAACTTCTTCTCTAAATAAGAAATAACTCCCTCTTTATCAACATCAATACTAACAGATAAAACCTTTTCGTTTTCTCCTCGATTTAATGCTAAAACTCTATGAGGCTTAATATATTTAACTGGTTCATTATATTCATAATACATTTCATATACTTTACCCTCATCACTTGCATTCTTCTTTAAACTAGATGAAATAATTCCATTCTTATAAAAATAATTTCTTACTGCCTTACGATACCCTGCATTATCACTAATCCATTCTGCAATAATATACTTCGCACCTTCAATACATTTATCTACCGTTAAATCATCCTTAACAAACTTCTTAGCCATCTCATCTAAACTACCAGTAGTTGGAAAACTCATAATCATTTTTGCAAATGGCTCAAGCCCTGCAGCTATAGCCTCAGTTGCCTTAGTCTTTTTCTTCTCCTTATATGGACGATACAAATCCTCTACTTCAACCAACTTAGTACAAGCAAGAATTGAATTACGAAGTTCATCAGTCATCATACCCTTTTCATCAATCAATCTAATTACATCTTCTTTACGTTTCAATAAATTAACTTGATATTCATAAACCTCATTAATTTTACGTATCATCTCTTCATCAAGTGCACCTGTTGCTTCTTTTCTATATCTCGCAATAAAAGGAACAGTATTACCTTCACTAAGTAGTTCAAGTACCACATTAACTTGTTTCTCAGTAATATTTAAATCCTTTGCAATCTCTTTAATAATCATTTCATTCATGTAATTCTAACCTCTTTCTGATTATAGTCAATTATCATTCTAGCATAAACAAACTATTCCGTCAAAATCATCATTTGTTTTTACCAGTTAATTTTCTTACTATGTAAATCAAACAAAATAGATTTTTCACATTATTTTTATAAAAAGTAGAATGTCATTCATTCTACTTCTCAATATATTTATCTAAAAATTCATTAATCTCATCATAGACATCTTCTCTATCTTTAACAATCCCTAAAAACTTATTTACCAATTTCTCTCTCTTAGTATTTTTAACATACGCTTTCTCAGCCAATTCAACATACGAAATATAAATTTCCTCATCCTTAACAGACTTTAAAACCTCTTGATCCTTATCAATAACCACATATCCTATATCCAACTTATTCAACTTAGACAAAACCTTATCATAAGGAGTAAACCCAAAAGATACAGAATTATTTATATACTTATAATCAAACAAATACCAAATAATCTTCGCATCATTATAAAAACTCTTATAAAAAAGACCATCTTTAATTAAAACAATATAATTATTATACTTAGACTTATAAGAATTATATCTATCAATTAACTTCAATTTAAATTCAACTCCCTCCAACTTATAAACAGGTTTAAAAAAACCATAATAACTAGCCAAAGTCTTAGTATATAAAACCTTATCAGTATTATTTAAATACTCCAATTTCTTCTTAACTTTCTTATATGTCTTAGAATTTAAAGACATTTTCAATTTCCCATTCACTACCTGATACCTATATCCCAAAAAAGTAAACCCAACACTAGACCTATAAATATTACTTTTCTTATTATGAACTAATCTCAACTTAACCAATTCTTCTTGTATTTTCTTATAACAAAACTTAAGTCTTTCTTTATCAACATCCAATATTAAAAAATCATCCATATATCTAATATAATACTTACACTTAAGTTCTTCTTTAATATAATGGTCTAATTCATTTAAATAAAATATTGCTAAAAACTGACTAGACATAGCCCCTATACTAAGTCCTTTTCCATTTTTATAAAATGGAATATTTACGTTATATTTATTATTAAAATTTGTAATATTCTGATTTATATAATCTTTATTTGTTTCATCAATAATAATCTTAATTAAATTAATAACTTCTTCATCATGAATATACTTACAAAGCATATTTATTAAAATTTCATGATCTATAGTATAAAAATATTTACTTACATCTATTTTTAAACAAAATATTTCTTTTTTAGGATCATTAATTAATATTTTATTATAATATTTTTTTATTAATTCCATTGCATACTTACTACCTTTATCTTTTCTAGTTGCAACATTAGAATCAATAAGTCTACTATCTAAATAAGGTATCAAATAATAATTCGCAACAAAATGATTAATAATTTTATCAAATACAGTTTGACTCATTACTAATCTTGGTTTAGGTTCAAATATTAAAAAAGTTCTATATTTATAAGGAACATATTTTCTATTTTTCAATACATCATATATAAAATCAATATTAGTATTTAAATTAAGTGAAAAATAAAAAATTGCTTTCTTGTTTTTACATGTTTTCCGGATAATTGACCACATAGCATATATATTCTCATATGTAATTGCTGAATCATATATATTTTTACTTTTTCTTGCTTTCTTCATTCATTTTCCAAGCATAAACAATATTTTTAATACTACTCAATTTCTTTACCGCAGAATCAATATTATTCTTAGGAACACCTGGAAATGTTCTAAGTTCATTCATCATCATATCCATTAAAGATATATTAACTTGCATCTCTATCAAGTGTTTCATTCTTACACTACCTTTATTATATGTAGCATAAAACATATTTTTAGACAACGAATAAACTTCATCAAGAAAATGAATACGTAAATTTCTTTGATTATTAGGGATATTACCAACAACATATTGTTTTACATAACTACTGTAGTCAATTATTTTATTATATAATGTGAAGTCCTGACGATTCATATCATTAGAAACCATAATAAAACTCCTTTATTAAAAAATAAGTAGTTAAAACTACACTAATTTTCAAAATATCTACTAACTAATGTAGTTTATCTACTAAATATTTAGGATAATAAATCCATAGAATAATACCTGTTTCACTTATCGTGAGGGCTAAACTTCACCATAATACATAAGTACTATAAGTTTAACCAAAATTACTTTAAAGTGAAAATACGGACGAACGCCGTTAGTGTTGTTCACGTTGTTGTTGCTCAATTTGCCAGACGAATTCACGTTGAACTCGTTAGCGTTGTTGTTGTTGAAGTTATACGGCGACAAAGACCACCTGAAAGGGGGTCAAACAAAAACAATCCTCGTTAATGGTATTATCCTAAGTTAATCTATATTATCTACATAATAGTTTAACCCACAATTTAATTTAACTCAATCATAAACCGAGTAAAATAATATAAAAGATAGTTAAAACTACATTAACTTTCAAAAAAGTATTTACTAACTAATGTAGTTTATCTACCAAATGTTTAGGAATATCTCCATAGAGTAATACCTGTTTCACTTATCGTGAGGGCTAAACTTCACCATAATACATAAGTACTATAAGTTTAACCAAAAAATTACTTTAAAGTGAAAATACGGACGAACGCCGTTCGTGTTGTTCACGTTGTTGTTGTTCAAGTTACCAGACGAATTCAAGTTGAACTCGTTCGCATTAGTATTATTGAAGTTATACGGCGACAAAGACCACCCGCAGGGGGTCAAATACTAAACATCTACTAAACAGTATTACCCTAAGTTAATCTATAAAAAACAAATAGTTTAACCCATAATTAATAAAATGATAGTAGCTAAAACTACACTAACTTTCAAAACTTACTAACTAATGTAGTTTGTCTACTAAATATTTTGGAATAAATCCATAGAGTAATACCTGTTTCACTCATTGTGATGGCTAAACTTCACCATAATACATAAGTACTATAAGTTTAACCGTATATTTTGAAGTGAAAATACGGACGAACGCCGTTCGTGTTAGTCACATTGTTGTTGTTGTTCAGCTGGCCAGACGAATTCAAATTGAACCCGTTAGCGTTGTTGTTGTTGAAGTTAGACGGCGACAAAGACCACCCGAAAGGGGGCAACGAAAAAAAGCCACTAAACGGTATTACCCTAAGTTAATCTATAAAAAAACAAATAGTTTAACCCAACTTTAAACAATTGAAATAATACGTCAAACTATTAAAAAGCAAACAAAAAGCAGTTAAAACAACATTAACTTTCAAAGTTTACTAACTAATATTGTTTACTGCCAAATGATTTAGGATAAATCATCCATAGAATAATATCTGTTTCACATATAAGTAACGGCCAAACTTCACCATAGCAACTTTTGTTGTTATAAGTTTAACCAAATAATTTAAGGTGAAAATACGGACGAACGCCGCGCGGGAAACAGCAACAAACAAGCGAAGCAGAAACCCACCAGCCGACCACGCACCAAGAACGGAGAAAGACGGCGACAAAGACCCGCCCAAAGGCGAATCAACAAAAAAGCGTCCAAATAACGATATTATCCTAAGTTATACTCTAACCAATAATAGTTTAACTCAAAAATATAATTATTTCAAAAAATTTTCAAAAAACTAATGATAGCTAAAACTACATTAACTTTCAAAACTTACTAACTAATGTAGTTTGACTATCAAATATTTAGGAATAAATCCATAGATTGATACCTGTTTCACTTGAAGTGACGGCTACACTTCACCATAGCGACCATTCGTTATAAGTGTAACCAAATGATTAGAGATACCAAAGTGAAAATACGGACGAACGCCGTTCGTGTTATTCACGTTGTTGTTGTTCAAGTTAGAGTTCACGTTGAACCCGTTAGCGTTGTTGTTGTTGAAGTTAGACGGCGACAAAGACCACCCAACAGGGTGCAACACTACGACACGGCGTTTATACGGTATCAAACTAAGTTAATCTATATTTAACTATTCATATAGTTAACCCAAAATTATTTTTAATGCCCCGCGCATTAAAATGCGCGGGATAAGGAGGACTTCGCCCTCTTTGCCCACGAAAGGGTTTTCGTGGGCGCTATCGCAAGTCAAGAGTGCGGAACACATAGCACTACTCCACAATATATGGATTGCTTGCACTTCCATCTCCGTCAAAGTACAATGTTCCGGGTGCAAGTGAAACCGACGGACGAACGCCGACCGTGTAATTCACGATGCCGCTGCTCAAGTTAGAGTACACGAAGAACCCGCGAGCGTTGCTGTTGTAGAAGTAAGACGGCGACAAAGACCACCAATTCTGCCCCGTATATAGATATGAAGATGTACTATAACTTGAGTACCCGCTTCCTGCC
>CAYXZZ010000042.1:0-12595 GCA_964470055.1 uncultured Mycoplasma sp. | reverse complement strand
ATCGTTAAAAATAAGAGTTAAAGTAAGGATGGTACCGTGCTTATGCACTCCTTTTGGTATCATTCTTTTTGTTTTTGGAGGGATAATATGAAAAATGAGGCTATAACAAGTAGAGATGTTGATTTTGCGAAGTGGTATACAGATGTTGTGAAAGCAGCAAAACTTTGTGATTATTCAAATGTTAAAGGATGTATGGTTATAGAGCCTGCAGGTTATGCTTTATGGGAAAGAATGCAAAGTGTATTAGATGGAATGTTTAAAGAAACTGGACATCAAAATGTTTATATGCCAATGCTTATACCTGAGAGTTTAATGAAAAAAGAAGGAGAATTAATTGATGGGTTTGCTCCAGAGGTTGCTTGGGTTACTCATGGAGGACAGAATTTACTTGAGGAAAGACTTTGTGTAAGACCGACTAGTGAGACATTATTTAGTGACTATTATAGTAGTGCAGTTAGATCTTATAGAGATTTGCCAATGAAATATAATCAATGGTGTAGTGTAATGAGATGGGAAAAGACTACTAGACCATTCTTAAGAAGTAGAGAATTTTTATGGCAAGAAGGTCATACTGCACATGCATCAAGTGAAGAGGCAGAAGCAGAAACAAGACAAATGTTAAATGTTTATAAGACTTTCTTTGAGGATTATTTAGCAATTCCAGTTATTACTGGTAAGAAGACTGAAAAGGAAAAATTTGCAGGAGCGGAATATTCTTTAACAGTTGAAGCATTAATGTATAATGGAGTAGCTTTACAATCTGGAACTAGTCATTATTTTGGACAAAAATTTGCGAAGGCTTATGACATTAGTTTTGTTAATAAGGAGAATAAGCAAGAATATGCATATCAAACCTCTTGGGGTGTTACAACAAGAATGATTGGGGCTTTAATTATGGTTCATAGTGATGACTTTGGATTAGTATTACCTCCAAGAATTGCGCCAAAGCAAGTTGTAATTGTGCCAATTGGTAATGTGGAAGATAAAGTTAATGAGGTTTATGAAGCATTAAAAGCAAACAATATTTCAGTATATGTAGATGATTCTAATAAGTCTCCAGGATTTAAATTTAAGGAGGCTGAAGTAAATGGTATTCCTGTTAGAATTGAAATTGGAGAAAGAGATTTAAAGAGAGATGTTTATACTGTTGCGAGACGTGATACACAAGAGAAGTATGAGGTGGCTGCTGATACTGATATTGTTAGTTATGTAAAAGGTTTAATGGAGAAAATTCAAAGTAATCTTTATGAGACTGCTAAGGCAAGACGTGATAAGATGACCTATGAAGTTGAAACTGTTGATGAGATGAGAGAAATTATTGAAAATAATCCAGGATTTATTATTGCTGATTGGTGTGGAGATGTGGCTTGTGAAGTTTCATTAAAAGAAGTTGGTGGCTTAAAATCTAGATGTATTCTTGAAGGCGAAGAACCAACTTGCAAATGTGTTGTTTGTGGAAAAACGGCTAAACATAAGGTTGTTTGGGGAATTCAATATTAATATCGATAAGAAAGACCATAGTTATATCGGCTCTTATACAAAGTGAATTAAGGATAGTGAGAACTTAATTGTAATCTGATATAATTCCTACCTTTCTTGATGAAATAAAATTTCCGGTGTAGACTACATCGTTAAAAATAAGAGTTAAAGTAAGGATGGTACCGTGCTTATGCACTCCTTTTAGTATCATTCTTTTTGTTTGAAAGGAGAAAGTTATGAAATTAAAAGATAGTTACTTTTTTACAAAGCGAGAAGACGCTAAAGATGAAGAAAGTGTTAGTGCTAATTTGTTAGTTAGAGCTGGAATGATTAAAAAGGCTGGGAGTGGAATTTATTATTTTTTACCTTTGGGGCTTAGGGTAATTAGAAAGATTGAAAATATTATTCGAGAGGAAATGAATAATATTAATTCACAAGAGTTAGTAATGCCACAGTTATTGCCTGAGGAAGTTTATATTTCTAGTGGAAGAAGAGATAATTTTGGAAGTAGTATGTTTTCTTTGAAAGATAGATTTAATAGAAGTTATGTGCTTGGTCCTACACATGAAGAGATGTTTGTTGAGGCTGCAAAAGAAGTTATAAAATCTTATAAGGATATGCCAATTAGTTTATATCAAATGGCTAATAAGTATCGTGATGAACCGAGGAGTAGATATGGGTTGATTCGGACACGTGAATTTGTAATGAAAGATGCTTATACATTTGATAAAGATGAAAAGGGGTTGGCAAAGTCTTATGATAAGATGTATGAAGCCTATAAAAGAATCTTTGATAGAGTGGGTCTTGATTACAGAATAGTTACTGCGAGTTGTGGTGTAATGGGAGGAACTTTATCGGAAGAGTTTCAAGCCGTATGTGATATTGGTGAAGATACATTAGTGTTATGTGATGAATGTGGTTTATCAACTAATATTGAGGTTTGCGAATGTGTTTCTTCTAATAGGGCTGTTACCTTGGAATATTTAGAAAAAGAATTATTATATACTCCTAATGTGGGAACTATAAAAGATTTAGAAGATAATTATAATATTAAGGCAATTGATACGGCTAAGACATTAATTTATAAAGCAGATGAGAGATTTGTTGCTTTAATGATTCGAGGAGATCGTGAAGTTAATGAAGAAAAGGCTAAAAAGCTATTAGGGACTAAAGAACTTTGTATGGCTTCTGTTGAAGAAGATGAAATGATTACTGGAGCCAAAGTAGGTTTTGCAGGACCAATTGGGTTGGATATAGAAATTATTGTTGATAATGAAATTTTAAATATGAGAAATTTTGTTATTGGTGCCAATAAAACGGATTATCATTACATTAATGTTAACTTAAGTGACTTCAAATATAATAAAATTGCTGATATTAGAAATGTCACGGAAGAGGATGTTTGTCCAAGATGTGGTGGTAAAATTACTTTTAAGAGAGGAATTGAGGTTGGTAATACATTTAAACTAGGTACTAAATATTCTGAGGCTATGGGATTATATTTTGCTGATGAAGAGAATCAATTAAAACCAGTGGTTATGGGATGTTATGGTATTGGTGTTGCGAGAATTTTGGCTGCGGTAGTTGAACAAAACCACGATGAAAAGGGAATGATTTTACCAAAGGCAATTGCGCCATATGAAGTTGCGATTGTGGTTGTAGATATGAAAGATGAGGAACAAGTTAGATTGGCTAATGAATTATACGATGGTTTGTCTGATTTAGGAGTTGATGTTTTACTTGATGATCGTGGTGAACGAGTTGGAGTTAAGTTTAAAGATATGGATTTAATTGGTATACCAACTAGAATTGTTGTTGGAAAAAAATCTAAGGAAAGAACGGTTGAATATAAGAGGAGAAATGATTGCGATACTAAAGAATTATTGGTTGATGATGTTTTAGGAATATTTAAATAGTTTGTGCAAATAATAGTAAAGGAGCAGGTTACTGAAAAAGTTAACTTGCTTTTTGTAAATATGTGACAATTGTGTGAAAAAAACACTTGAAATATAGTGGTATAAATAATACAATTGTATTGTAAGGTATCAGGGTAGGAGTGTGACCTTATTTTAAAGGAGGCTAGTATGAATAATAATGATGCTGTGGTTGCCTTGAATGAAGCAGAGATCGATAAACAGATGCTAGACATTATTGATTGTAGTAATAAAATTAAAACTATTTTCAATAAAATAGACGATTTGGTTGAGAAACTAAAAACAGATTATGCTTGTGAAAGTGCCTCTACATTATATAAGAAATATGAAGAATTTAATGATAATTATTCTATTATTGTTAATAATATTTTAAGTTATAATGCAGACCTCATGTCTTTAAAGAAAAAATATACTTCTACTTTAGATGACTTAACACAACAAATTAAGTCAGAAACTGTGCGTTTAGAAGCAAGTAATACTGGCGGCTATAAGGAAGAGAGGTAGAAAATTATGGATTTTCAAAGCGCAGATCATGGTGTAAATATCGTTGGTATGAATCAATATATCGAAGATATTAACACAATCGTATTAACTCAAGTTTCTACAGTATTAAGAAATACACAAGAAGTTGAAGCAGCTGTAAGAAATGGATGGCATGGAGCTGCTGCAGAGCAATTTATTGCTAACTTAAACAAAGCAAAAGAGCAAATGATTGAGACATTAAAACAATTACAAAACACATTTGAAGTAGAACTAAAAGGTATTCAATCTCAAATTTTAGATATGGATGCTAATTTAGTTGATGAAGAGTAGGAGGTTAGAACATGGGAGCAATCGATAAATTTGTAAAGAATGCGGCTGGTAGAGCTATTGACTCTATTCAAAGTTTTGGTGATAAACTAACAGGTATTGTTAGTAGAGTTCAAGGATATGTTGGTACGGCTTTTGAAGTTGCTAAGAATGGTGAAACTTTCGTAGGAATGAAATATTCTGAGATTCCAACTATTCGTGCAGCAATCAGAACTTATGTTACTAACGTTCAAAATGAAGTTGCTAAATTAAATACTGATGCATCAAATAACAATGCATTAAAAGGAGAAGTTGCATCTGCTGCTAATGCTTATGTAAAATCAGTTTCAGATGTTGCTCAGGCTTATGTTTCTTCATTATTGGCATACAGTGATAAAATGTATGAATATGGTGAGAACTATAAGGCAAGCGATACTAACTTGGCTTCTAATGTTAGTGAAGAGGCTTCAGCACTTGCTGGTTCAGCAGAAAGTTATACTGAAAAATATTAATTTAGTGTATGAGTAGTCTTTACGAATTATATTCAAAAAGATCAAAATATAGGATTTTACGAGAGAACGTTACAAATGCTATTAACGTTCTTTCTCGTACTTCTATAAATGATGGTTTATCTACTACGACATATGTACTTGGTAGTAATTACCTTGTTAATGGAGTAGCATGTAAGAGTGGAGAGCTTGAGAAGGCTAAGGATAGTTTGGCGACGGATTTAAATAATTTGAATGTATGTTTATCTTCAATAAATTCTAAGATATATAGTCTTAATAGGGAAATTGAAGAGAAAGAAGCAGAAGAAGCAACTGCGTAATGGGTGAAGTGTATGGCGGAAATAAGAGCAGATGGAGATAAATTGATTAGTTGTGGAGAAAGTATAGTAAGTCTATGTGATGAATATACTTCTTGTATTAATACATTGTTTGATTCTTTATCAAAAATTAATGTGACTGCCTGGTCAGGTAGTAGTGCAGATTCTTATGTGGCTAAATTGCCAGCAGATAAAAAGAAATTTACTGATTTTGGAGATTATCTTAAAATGTATGGTAAAGTTATTAAGAATACTGGTGATAATGTTAATCGTATTATTGCAAAGTGGGATGATAAGTAATGGCAAAAGTTGAATTAAATTATGGTCCAATTGAAAATAGTTGCATTTCTTCTTTGGAAAGTGTTATTAGTTCTTTAGGAGAAGCAATTAGTTATTTACAACAGAGTTTTATTCCAAGTGACTTTTATAGAAGAACTACGCTATCTAATACTATTGAAGATTTAAAGGTTAGAAAAGAGCAATTATCTAATATTAGAAATTGGCTTGTTAATAGTAATAAAAATTATAATTCTATGATTGATAAATTAAATATTCAAGCAAATCAATTGCCTGTTTATCAAGTTAAACGTAGGAATACTATTGTTTAAAATATTTATTTGAAACAAAAAACTAGGTGTTTTATAACAGCTAGTTTTTATTTTGTTGGTTGGGTATTTTCTAAAGATGTGTTTTTAGTATTTATATAGTCTGTAACGGCATTATTTCTTGTGAAGTTTGCAGTCGAGTAATTTGTCTTGGCTGTTGTTATATATGAACTTGTATAAGCACTATAATTATTTAGATTACAATTATCAAATATTTCATTGTTTACGTTTGCTTGGAGATTATAGTCTTCATACATTGTGGTTACTTGTTCTTGTGTGAGACCATTACTTTCTGCTATTGCTTGAAAGAATTGTGTTTGTATTTCATTGTGCCATAGTATGAATTCTTCAGCGTGAGGAAGAGCAGATGTTTTTGTATATTCTAAGTGGTTATAAGTATCTAATTCCCAATTGCGCATTAGATAAAAGGCTGTATCTAAATCGGTTACATTTCTTTCATAGATGGAATCGGCTAGATTTTGGTAGAAATTTCTTGTTAGATATTTTACTGCATCTGTACGGATGTCCATTCTAATGGATGTTTTTTCAGTTTCTGTAGGAGTTATTCCGGTTATACTAGTGTAATTTTCCCAGAAGTCATTTGGGTCAGATTGAGTTATTTCTATTGAATAAAGAAAGTTTAAGAACTCTCTTTGTTCTTCAGATGTGTTTAATTCTAAATTTCTGTATGACTCTTCTAATGTATGATTAAATGTGACATCTTCTAATCCTTGAGTTTCTAGTTCTAAATCATTGAAACGACTTAAATTGTAGGATCTTACATAAGATATTTTTTTTGCATAAGTACCTGGGGATATGTTCATATAATCAGACATTCCAAGTTCGGCGGCTGCTTCTAAAAGCCAAGTATTCCAAAGAGAGTCTACTGGAACTTTTTGTTCTTGATTTGGAATGTTATACATTCTACAAATTCCTGCTTCGATACCATTTTCAGAATTATTGTCATTGGCACTATATTCTAATAAATGCATTACTTCATGAACGATAACGGATTTTAATATTTCTTCTGGATTATCAGTTTCACCTGTTATTTCTTTTACATCGGCATACATTCCAGTCATAGATGGATTATAAACAAAGGTTAAATTATTTGTAATATAGGCATTTGATGCGGAACCTGTATTCTTAAACATAGTTAATTGTGTTAAAGTATTGGCTACTTTGTTTATTTCAATATTGTTAAACTTACTGTTGACTACTTCTGTTATTAGGGTGCAAATCTTTGTAATATCTGAACTACTTAAATCAGTGTAAAAAGCATTAATTGAATTTTTTCCTTGTTGCATATATACTTCGTTGTTTTCTTTTACTTTTTGAAGTAGTTTATTGGCGTCTAATAATCCGTTAGTATCTAACAAATCAGAATTTGTTGATTTAGTTATTTCTGCAGTTTGATATAGTGCTAAGGACTCTTCTAAACCATAATATTTTGCATTATCAAAGGTGTAATCACCGGTATCTAACTCACTCATAAAGTTTAAATAATTGTAGTTACTTAAAGTTATAGATGTTGTTGATGTATCTTCATCATATACTTTGAGCTCATTACTTTTAATGGTATCAATATAGTCGTTAGTTACTTCAATTTGGTCTGTTTGATATGATGATTGATTTATTGTTGTGGGATGAACTGCGTCATACATTATTTTAATCATTCCACCCGTAAAAGCAGTTGTTGCAACAGCAAGAGTTAGGCCAATAGCAATACCTGCTTTTTTTAAACGACTAAGTTTGTATCTTGGTTTATTATTAGATTCGGCCATATATATCCTCCTTATCATTATACTTATTTTATCATATATATTTTTTTATCTCAATTATTGAAAGTAGGTTGACTGTTAAGTAGAAAAAATTTTACTTAGTTGTTTGTTTTCTTTTAGCGATTCTCTCGAAAAAAAACAATTACTTGTGTGTAATTGTTTTATAGAAGTATTAAAGTTGTTCCATTACGAATGTCTGTGTTATATAAAAGGGCGTTTACGTCATATTTTTCGTTTGTTTCACGATTATATAACGCTGTATTATTTGTTCCCTCATAACATCCTTCGGAGAATTCAGCAACTGTTTTATTTAAAAGTGTGATAATGTTGCCGATACGTTTATTAATTGGTAGGTAGACATCAAAACTTGACTCTATTGTAGGAACGACTAGTTCTACTAAAACTTTATTTTTCATTTTCTACCTCCTTGTCCGTAACAACTTTTTTAATTGGAATGACTTTATCTTCTTCTATGATAAAGGCCATATCGTTAAATTCTTGGTTTCTAATATCTTGACTGATATTTTCTGATTTGATTGCTAATTGATCACCTATGCCTTTTCCTAACCAAATTCCTCTATTTTCATTTATGATATCATTGAACCAAGTTTCTATTTCTATTTTTTGATATCCTTGAGTATTATCGGCTAGTATTAGAATTGTGTTGGTGCTTTCTTTGGCCATTTTAAAGAATTTTTCATACAGTGGAAGTGTTTTTTCACTAAGTTTTGATTTTAATCTAGAAATGCCATTAATGACGTATACACGATTAATTTCACTAGTATTTTTTTCCATTTCTTGCATTAAGGCAGGTATAATAGCATCGAAATTATCTTTAAAGCATTCGACTGGTATTTTTGCGGCATCATATGATTTGGCTATATCTAAAACCCTTACTTTGGTTTGTGGAATTCTTCTTAAGATGTTAAATAATGAGAAGAAGAAACTTTCATGGTCTGACATTGTGTCTCCTAATATTACGTTTACTTTATCTTTAATGAAGTCATATGTTGCGCTAAATTTAGAATCAATATCAACACCAATTGGTACATGGGCTAAATCTTTAATGTCTTGGGCTAGGTGATTTACTGAGACTGTTTCTGGTAGAACTGGAACTCTCATTGCATGAGAGGTGTAATTCTTTTGAAGAACTTGAATTCCTTCACGGATTGTTTGATTAACTTTATCAGGTTTAGTTATGTATGCAGTTTGGAATTCTAGTTTTAAGTCTCCAATACCTGTAATACCTCGTCCTTTTACTTTGTATGGGATTAGACCTTTTTCACACATTAATAATGTTCTATAGTCTGTATCATTTGCCATTTGTAGACATAGTTTATTTGAAAAATATTCTGCTAAACGTGGACGGAAACTATTAGCGGCTCCTGTTGTGATTACAAATGACACTCCGCATTTTAGGGCATCACGGTACATAGTAGAAAGTAATTCTACGAAGTTGCCCATTGTTTCAGAGAATACTTCATAATTATTAATGACAATAGTTATTAATGGTAGTTTGTTTCCACTTTGTTCAATGTAATTTGTATAACTTCCACCATAATCCACAAATAATTCTTTACGTCTATCAAGTTCTCGATCGATCATAACAAACATGTTGATGATTTGATCTTGATCTTCAACAGTACATACTTCTCCAATATGAGGTGCTTTGTTGAAGATTTTTAAAGTTTCTGCACCGAAGTCTAGAATGTACATATTTATTTCTTCTGGACTGTGATCGGCTATAGTTGAATAAATCATTGTTGTTAGTAAATCTTCTTTTCCACTATCATTCATTCCCCAAATTAGAGTATTGGCTGTTGTAAGATTGACGGTTAGTAGACCTTGCATTTGAGCAGCCGGTTTATCATATTCTCCGATGATTGGATTAATGACGTATGGTTCTGATTGATAATTGTATTTTTTCTTTAAATTTCCTAGGAATATTTCAGCAGGTATTTTATCAAGCCATAGTTTTTGTGGAACATATTCTTCAGAAGTTGCGATTTCAGTAATGTGTTTAACTATGTTAGATAATTGGTCACCTTTTTCGGCTTTTTCTTGACGTTTTACTAGTTCTGTTATAGTTCTAGTGACTGATCCAACGTTGTCTATAAATTTGATAGAATCATCAACTTTTTTAATAACTGCGTCACTTGGAATATATTTTGCTCCAGCCCATCCTGATTGACCGATGTCAAAATATTCATCAAATCCTACTTGTAAGTAGAAGCGTCCGGTTTCTTTGATGCTGGCGGCATCTGGTTTTTTTAGTACTTCCATTGAGTCACTTCGATCGGCTACTTTTAAGCAGACACGGAATTTTGTGTTTGACCAGATTTGATCGTTAACGACACCAGATGGTTTTTGAGTTGCTAGAATTAAGTGTACTCCTAAGGAACGTCCGATACGGGCTGTTGAAATTAGCTCATTCATAAATTCTGGTTGTTGGGCTTTTAATTCAGCAAACTCATCACTGACAATGAATAAGTGTGAGATTGGTTTTTCTAGAATTCCATTCCGATAATATTTTTGATATTTATAGATGTCAATTGTACTTTCACCTGTTATTTCTTTTGCTTCATTGAACATTCTTTGACGTCTTTTTAATTCTGAGTTAATTGAGACTAGAGTTCTGTTCATTTCAGCGGTATCTAAGTTGGTAATTGTACCAACAACGTGAGGAATTCTTGTTTTTGTTTCATGATTATCAAAGGCCATGGCTAAACCTCCACCTTTGTAATCGATAAGTACGAATTGTACTTCATCTGGATGATAATTTACGGCCATTGATAATAAATAAGTAACAATAAATTCTGATTTTCCGGAACCAGTAGAACCGGCAACTAGTCCGTGAGGACCATGGAATTTTTCATGTAAGTCCAATGTGAACAAATCACCACTAGTGTGAACTCCGATTGGTGCCGATAAAGAGGTGATTGGATCATTTGTTCTCCATCGATTTCTAATGTTTAATTGTTCGATTCTTGCGACATTGTACATCTCTAGGAAAGTAAGACTTGTTGGAAGTGAGGAGGCTTCATCAACAAATGATATTGGGATGTTTGCAAGACGATTAGCAACAGCACGCATATTTAGTCCCGTTACTATTTCTGGGACAAAACGTAGTTGATTATTTAGATCTTTTTCAATGATACAACTTTCTTTGTCTAATACTTCAATAAATGCAGAACATTCATTTGGAAGACTTTGTAAAGAGTCATCAATAATATTTAAAGAGAATCCTAAGTTTACTTTTGAATCAATTATTTCATTGATAATTGGAACATCTTTAATGGCTGTATAGTCGTTTGTGACAATTAGATAGTAAGTATCGAAATTTCTAAAGCCACTATTTTTATCTACTTCATTGCCAATTGCTCGTTTTTCTTCATCTTTATCTTCTTTACCAAAATATTCTTTTTTTCTTAGTTGAAAAATGTTTTCTAAATACGTTGAAATCTTTTTTATGTCTTTCATATTGTTGGCATAAAATCTAGTTGTTTTATCTTCTGTGATACAGTGTGGTGCAAATTTTGCATAACTGAAATCAAATTGTGATTTGTCTGTTAACATGAAAATTAATTTTAGGTCAACAGCACTATGATAAGCCATTAGTTGTAGGAAAACACCGTTTAGAAAATCTTGATTGTATGATGAATTACAAATAAAGGCTGAAATATTTTTGTCTGAAAAAGAGAAAGTAATTGGTACGTTATCTAAAGTATGTAATTTGCTTGTAACTTCGGTAACTAAATTTATTAAATTATCTTCTTCTAATGTGAAGTGTTTTTCTGGGGCAGTTATTTTTATTTTTGCAGGACAGTTACCCATGCCTACTTTTACACTTAAGAAGTCTTCGTCTCTTATTTCTTTGCTCCAGATTGCAGTTTTACTTTTTCCAAATACTAAACTGTAACAGTCACTGATACTCATGTTGTTGGCACGAAGTATTTGAGCTTGATTAACAAGTTTTGCATTTATTTCTTCTTCTTTTTCTTTTACGTAGGCTTTATATTTTTGCTGACGTTTCTTTTCTTTTTTCTTGTTTTTATTTTTTTGATAACTTGCTGTTATACGTGGCATAACGGCACCACCTAATAGCATACTAATACACATAACTAATCCTGGAATGGAATCAGTTAGAGTTTTTTGACCACTAGCAATACCATAGATTGTTGTATAAGCGTTCATAATTGATGATGAAAGCATAGTAATCATTGAACCTAAAGTTAATAGAAATGGTGTATCTTCTTGTTCTTGGGCTTGTGGAGGAGCGTCAATATTTATTTCTTCTAAAACTAGACTTTGTTTTAATCTTGGAGTGTGAAAAAAGTAATCATGATTGTTATATAGTTCTATAGCCATTTCCTCATCACTGACTGGTTCTACTTGGGTGTTATCTTGAGGATTTTTTTCGATATATGTTGATAAATTAAAATTATTTATATATATTTTATCTTTTGGCTGATTGATTTGAACAAAATTTCCCATCCAAATAATTTTTAATCCGTATAAAAATATAACATCTCCAACTTTGATTTTTGTTTGGGTTATTCTTTTGTCATTCAAATATACAAAATGAGAATCATCATCTGTTGCAGTTATGTAGTATGAACCATCTTGAGCAGGATTTATTGATATGTGATGAGCCATGACGTGGTTATTTACGTAGCAGATACTTGTGTCGTTAGCCGATCCGATAGTAATTGCACCATTTTGGATTTGGTATCTTGTGAATTTTTCTTCTACACTTGGGACGCAGTAAATTCCGACGTAGTCGTTGCGTCCTTTGATTTGAATTGGTTGGTATTGATATTCTTCTAGTTCGGCTACTTCTTGAATCATGTTTCCGCTTACTATGTTAACGCTACCATTACTTTTAATTATCCATTTATTGTCTCTTGCTTCAATACTTACAGTTCTTTTGATTTTAGAACCAACAGGTAAGTAGTCTATGGCGTAGACTCCGGATACTTTGTTTGGTAGATTAAATTTGGTAATTCTTTCTTTGTCTAAAATAAAAACGCGCAAAATAACCACTCCTATTCTTTCTACTATAAAGTAGTATATCATACTATCAGAAAAAAGTCAGTTTTATTTATATGAAATTTGCTAATTTTTAAGATATAAATAGAAAAAGTAAGTGTCCGGTTAGGACATAAAAAAAAGACACATAGA
>CAYXZZ010000041.1:0-12638 GCA_964470055.1 uncultured Mycoplasma sp. | reverse complement strand
TAAATTTCTTTTATTTTAATATTTCTTTTTTCATAATTATATACTCTTTTATCACTATATAATTTTCTTAGCAATATCAAAGTATTTTCTGCTTGCCATTTATATTTTATTTGTTGATAGAGTAAATTTAACATATTTTCTTTGTGATTAAAATAATACTCATCACTATCTATAGTATAAATTGTTCCTATAAATGCTAAAAATCTTACAAATATCTTTTCATTTTCAAACAGTCTTTTAAATGAATTAAATAAATTAACAAATATATCTTCTTTTTTATAATAAGAATCATAAACATCTAAATCATCAATTTCCGCTATAAAAAATTCAAATATCTCATATGCTAATTCAATATCATTTTTAATATATTTAATTGCTTCTTCTGTAAAATTGTTAACTATACTTATGTAGTCATCTAATTCGTTTTCATGAAGATAAGATCTATTATGAAACAACTTATTATATTCTCTTTTAAATTCCTTTTTGAATTTTTGAAAATTAGTTATTTCATCTGTTTTTACTTTTATATTATTTTCTATTACAGGTATATCATTATTTTTTAAACAATATAAAACTGCTGCCATATGTTTACAATTATTTTCCTCTGCATATGGGCAAGTACATTCCATATTACAAATATCCTTTTTATTTAATGCAATTGTTACTTTATATTCTTCTGTTCCATTTACTCTTGCAATATAACCATCTCTTAATTTTATAATTTGTTTTACTTTTCCTTTTTTATAATAATCATATCCTCTTCTCAATATCTCTAAAAAAAAGTATTTATTTATATCTTTTATTTCCATCAAACCACCACAGCATTTTACAATATTTTCTTCAAAAGTTATTCTTTGCCTAAATATTTATCTACTAATTCTTTAGCCAACTCTTCTCCTTTAGGAGTCAACGTTAATGATTTATTTTTATATTTACTAAAAAACAAATATCCTTTATCCGTAAGATTATTAATAGTATCAAACGAATATCCTTTCCAACAATTCTTTAATACACTCTTATTTAAATTGTCATTTTCATCATAATAAAAACTTTCTTCATCCCATGATGTTAAATACATTAATAACAGCGTTAATTCCTCTATGTTTTTATCCATATTTCACCTCTAACTACTACAATGATTACTTATATAATAACCAATCAAATACATTTATTTGTTTTATTCCATTATAAGAAGTATATGGAGTAAAATCTGCTGTTAATAATATTTTAGGATTATGATCATTTATATTATTAAGTGGTTTTAATTCTCTTTCTAATGTTTTTTCATCTTTCACAGTATAACTAACTTGGTAATATTCTTCACCCTTTTCATTAACAGCTACAAAATCTACCTCATTATCATCATTTTTTCCTACATAAACTTCATAACCTCTTCTAAGTAATTCTAAATAAACTATATTTTCTAATATATGCCCATCATCTGCATTTTTGCTTCCTAATAAATAATATCTTAAACCTATATCTGATAAATAATATTTACTACCAGTAGTTAAATAATTTTTACCTTTTATATCATATCTTGATACTTTATATAAAACAAATGATTCAACAAGTGCTTCCAAATATTTTTCAACTGTTGGTACTGATATTTTTCTACCATTTGAAGTCATAGTATTAGCTATGCTTGTACTTGAACATAAATTACCCACATTATCAAACATAAATTTTATAACATCTTTTAGCATTCCTATATCAGATATATCTTTTCTTTCAGCTATATCATTTACTATAACTGTATTATACAGTCCATCTAAATACATTCTAATATCTTTAGCACTATCTAATTTTAAAGTATATGGGAATGAACTTTTAGTTATATAATCCACATATTTTTTTTGTATATCTTTTTCACCAACATATGATATATATTCTTTAAATGAAAGTGGTAACATTTTTATTTCAACATATCTACCTGAAAGAAGTGTAGCTAATTCTCCAGATAATAATTTTGAATTAGAACCAGTTATATATAAATCAACATTCTTCTTTACATATAAACTATCACATGCTTTTTGAAAATCAGTTATTTTTTGAACTTCATCTATAAACACATAATTCATCTTATTACTAACTAATTTTGAATTAACATAATTATATAAATCATTATAATCTACTATATCGTTAAATTCATACTCTTCTAAATTCATACGAATTATTTGATTTTTTTCAACAGCATTTGATAACAAATAATTAATATATAAGTCAAACAAGGTTGATTTACCACATCTTCTTATACCTGTTACTATCTTTATTAAATCTTTTTCTTTAAAACTTATTAATTCTTGTAAATAATTAGGTCTTTCTATCATAAATATCCCTCCAATAGCATTATATCACCACTTTTTTTATTTGTCAATTTTGTAAATTGTAATTTACAAAATTATATAATTCGACATTTTTGTTAAATTTAATTCATTAATATATTTAGCTTTAATTGTTATACATTCATTACACAATGACTATCACCACCTAGCGAATTTATATAATTAAAAAATAAGTATATCCCAAGTTTGTCACCTATTATTAGTAATTTGAATAATTAACTTACCATGTTTTCTAAAATCCAATAATCTTTACTTCAAATCACCTGTTTTAACATTTCCAATAACTTCATTACTATTATTTTAGATACATTTAACTTTCAAAAAACCAAAGCAAAACAAAATCTTACAACCTAATCTTTCTTAGTACCTAGTCCAATAATTAAAAATACTATTAACGCTACCGGGAAAAGTAAAATACAAAGAACAGTAGTTAATACTTCCTTAGTCTTTTCACGTTGCACATATCTAATATTCTCTTGTTTAATTCTTTCATGAAGTTCCAGTCCAGCTACATAACCTTCCGGAAAATTATTATTTTTCATAAATTCTCACTCTCCAAATAAATATCAATACCATAAATAGTGAAGTCGTATAAAATGTCATTCATTCTTATTCATGATTTTCATCTCTTACATAATCCTATCACACACTCGACGAATACTTAATACACTAATCACAAATTATTCCTTCTCCTCTATTATAACACAATATGCTATAATAGTAACTTGATTAAAGAGGTAACACTATGATTCCTAATAAAGAAATAACTCAAAATCAGTTTCACAACTTAGTAACATACCAAAAACTAACCTCCGGTGGTGAAGCAACCATTTGTGAAACAGATAATCCCTATTCCCTATACAAAATCTTTTCTTTCGTAGATAAACCAAAGCCGATGAACGAAAATAAAGTTAAAAAAATTTCTCAACTATATGAAATGAAAGTAGAGCATAGCATTCAACCTCTAAGTACCATTAGTCTTAACGACATAATCATTGGCTATGAAATGACCACTGACTTTGGTTTAGAAAAATCACAACTCCAGTTTTTACCACTAGAAGAACAAAAATATTTTTTAACCAAAACAAAAGAAATATTAGAATACTTTTCTTCCCTTGGAATCATATATGGCGACATCGAACCAAGAAACATTCTCTTTAATAGAGAAACCGGCGAAATCAGATTCTGTGACATGGATAACATAAGTCTAAATGGTTTACCTATGGATTTAACCCCTAGCAATGTAGATGTTTATACAACCTACCGCCCAATTGATCAAGGTCTTCACCCATATATGCATAATATTATGACTCTAAAAACCTTAGGCCTTGATTCATACTGGGCAACAAAAAGAGAACTAAAACAATACTTTAAAAGACCCGCCATTAAAACTGTGACTTCTATGAAAAATCCAGCAGACTTCAATAATGAATACATAATTCAGTATATAAAAAAACTCAAAAAAGATAATCCATATTAAATGTTTTTCTACATAAGACAATCAAAAAAATGTCCTATAACTCAATACATAACACCTCTAAATCATTTTATCTTCAATCATCTCTCCAAATACAAACCTGTGTATGATATAATACAACTAATCGGAGTGATATTATGGACAATAAAAATGGATGTTGCTGGATAATTATTTGGATTTTCTTTTTTCCACTAATGATAATTTATATACTATTAAAAGGACTACTTAACATAAGTAAAAAATACTAGATAAATCAAATTACCATACTGTGCTTAGGATATGCAAATGTACTCTAAGCATTTTTATTTGCATCCAACTAGCAAACAACATCATCTCACCAAATCCACCTTCCAAAGAAAAAACGCACCCTAAAGTACGTCTTCATCTTTCAAAGTATCATCACTCAAATCATTAGAAACCATAGCTGGCTCCTCAGTAGTCAAAGTCTCATTACTTACAGCCCCAGTAGTTACAGAATCGACATTTGCATCTGCATTCTCAGTATTCTCTCCAAGTTTTTCTTTCATTCTCTCAAAAAGAACCTCATTTTTATCTAGTACATGTGATGATCCCTCGCTAGAAACAACACTAACCTCATTTCCATTAACAGTCTCTTCAGCATTCCCAGCACTCAAAACATCCACACTATTCTTATCATTACCACTCTTCTTGCCACTACCTCGACCAACTATCAAACCAAGTACAAATCCAACAATCGCTCCGCACACACCAATAACAATATACCAAAGCACATCGCTCTTCTTTTCAATTGTAAACTCATACTCTTGCTTAATACCACTCTCACTAACAGTAATTACAGTAACAACACTTCCATTTTTCAAGCCCTTATTACCCTCAATTACATAACTTGCTTTCTCATCTTCTAAAACAATATCAAACAACAATTCATCTTCATCTTTTCCAATCACCACATCATACTGATACACATCATTAGAAAAATCAACCGCATGCCCAGCAATCTTCAAATCAGAAATCTTATTATTATCCGACATTTTCTCTTCTTCACTCAATCTTCTAACATTAATCTTATACGTCTTAACAACCTCATTCTCGCTAGTAACACTAATAGTAATGACATTATCACCAACAACAAGTTCAGGACTATCAACAACAACCTTTGCCTTACTATCTTCAGCAACAGCCTTAACCTCTATCTTTGTGACATCATAATAAACAGACAAATTATATTCAAGCGTCTCCTTATTAAATACAATCTCCCCAGAACTAACAGTCAGACTCTTCAAATCATTATTTGTACTTCTATCATCCTTACGATTAACATTAATAGTATAACTCTTTGTACTACCATTCTCAGCAATAACCTTAACAACAATAGCATTATTACCATAATTCAAATTAACCATCCTAGAACCAAGTCCACTCGCAAAACTAGCCTTCCCATCCTCTAACGTAGCAGTAACCTTAATAGACGTAACATCACTACCAACACTAACATTATACTTAGTTGTATTCTTATTAAAACTAATACTTCCCTGACTAATTGATAAACTCTTCAAATTACTATTAGTACTTCTATTATCTGGTCTAGTAATCGTAATAGTATAAGTTTTACTATCGCCCGCCTCACTAGTTGCAACAACCTTAAACGTATTAGTACCATAATTCAAACTCTTAACCCCAGTACCACTAATAGTCTGATAATTATCTCCTTTAGTCGCATTAATCGTTACACTAGCAGCATCAATTGTTGCCGTATAACTAAATGTATCTGCCGCAAAAGTCGGAGACAGCGTCCCATTAGACAAAGACAAAGAACCCAAACTATCATTAGTAGATAAAAGTCTAACACTAGCACTCTTAGTTCCACCATCATAAGAATTAAAACTAGTATCACTAGCATCCAAATTTCGCACCTGAATAGAGCCAGTAGCATTAACCTTTAACGTAATCACACCAATTGTAAAAGTACCACTCTTTCCACTATTATTCCCAACTGCAAATCCAGAAGAAGATGCACTATAAGTCGTAAATCCATTCTGTGGCGCAAAACCTACATAACTAAGCCCACTTAACGTATAATTTCCAGACAAACCATTAACCATAACATCACTTGTTACATTAACCTTACACAAAATCTCCGAACCAACCTTTGCTGCACTTGGACATTCCAAACTAACCGATACACTTGCTGCATCAACACCAAACGGCATAAATATTAGTCCCACCGCAACAACAACGATAAATACTAGTTTCTTCATAAAGTACCTCCTTCAACTATATAACTGCTAATCTTCATAACATCATTCATTTTAATAGACAAATCTAAATTAACATCAGCCGCTAACTTAAAATAGTCATTATCTAAACCTGTCTTATCAACAATATACTGACTTATCTGCATGACATCATTCATTTTCACAGCACCATCACCATTCACATCACCTAATACAACAATCAAATAATCTTCAAGCATCAATCCAGTATAAATTTTTTCTTCTACCATCTCATATTTAACTTTCGCATCAGTTGTAAGTATCATCTCGATATTAGTCAAAAACTCATCACTTGTCGCACCAGGTTGTGCATAAATAATTAATTTTTCATTATCCACTTTATATACATCACTCTTAATCTCTTCAATCACAAAATCATCAGTAAAAGCCTTAATCGATGCAATCAACGTATAACTACTCATATCCTTTAAATCAAGCCAATTACTACCATTAAGTGAAACAAAACTCTTCTCATCATCAAGTGTAATATATTGATATAAAGAACTAGAACTAGAAGATAACGGAAGCGGTACAGTTGAAGACTTCATATTAAAGAAAACAACAATCGAAAAATCAGTAACATCTTCACCAATAAGCAAAGCCTCATCCAAAGAATGTGTCACATATCCCAAATACTCAAGACTACCACTACCTATTAAAGTCATCTCAGAAACATCCTTATCTTGACCATTACCCTCAGTATAATAAATGGTATATTCCCCTTCTCCAACACTACCAAAAGTAACCTCTTTTAAAACTTCCTTTTTCCCTGCCTCTTTTGTAAAAACATTCATCGCATAAGCACTAGTATATGAAACTCCACCAGAAGTAAGTCCATAAAAAGTATTAAATCCTAAAGTGTCCAAACTATACACATTATTCTCAACAGATTGATCCATACCCTTAATAACCATATAAACATCACATACATGCACATCTTCATAAGAAATATAGTAATAACCAGCATCACCAAAACTAGTCCCATAAGAATTTTGAACTATCCACGCACCATCAGAACTAGGTTTATTAGTAGAAGCAAAATTATCCTTAGAATAATTATCATCCCATCCAACAAATAACACTGCATGATTAGTTGAAGCCGTTCCATTATAATAAAATCCCCCAGTAATACTATTGTAATATTTTGAACTCGTAGTCATATAAGTAGACATCACTACTGAACCATACTGATATATATATTTCTTAATCTCCTCAATTTCACTATCAGTACAAGCACTACCAGAAGTACTATCAAACTTTAAGATTGTATCATTTATATCCAGTTGAACCTCTTTACCCTGAATTTCACTAATATCAATTGTATCTTCGTTATCTTCAAATGGCATGTCGCTTTCTAAAACTGGTCCTAGTCCATTCGCAAAATAATTAGTAGATGTAAAGAAATTACCACCATCACTAGGCAATCTATTAAATCCAAATTCATTAGTCTCACCGTTTAAAAAACTTCTAACACTAGAATAAACAATATGTCTAGGAGAATATTCAAAACTTAACTGATAATTTTTCCCAACATAATACTCTAATGCCGATGTTGTTGAAAAAGCCCAACAACTACCAGTACTTGACTGATTTTTTATTTTTGATGAAAAAGTAGTAGTTCTACCATCATATGTTGCCGGCAAAACATCATCATCACTAAATAAAGAAATTCCAGCATTATTTGAAACAATCTGATCTGCATCAACATCACACATCGGTGGCATTAAAACCTTTTCTTTTTCTTCATCACTTAACTTTTCCCACTCAATATACTCATCACTTAAAGTACACATTCGAAATTCAATATCATTACTAGACTTTTCTAAAGCCGATACATTAATAATTGTAACAATCACACAAAAAAGTCCTATCATCAAAAAAACTATCTTTTTAACACTTTTCCTCTTCATACTTCCTCACTACTAACCACGTAAACCCTAAAGCCTACACTTCCTATCTTATATCTATAACCTATTATAACCTATTTTCACAAATTTTTCAGTCAATTATTAAAAAAATTCAAAAAAAAGAACTACCATACATTTCTACGGTCAGTATCTTTTCCTAAATATTGATGCATAAAACTAATTCGATCTACAGAATGTGGAAAAATCTTCTTTGTAAACTGCAATGCTTTTTCACTTTTTTCTAACTCATAATTTTCCAATAAATAAACTTTGCAAAAATCATCTATATAACTGTCAACTTCCCTTCGATCATATTTATTACTGGTTGCACATCTCAATAAATAATAAAAAGTAGTTACATAATTTTGCCACAACACAGGATTACTAGTCATATTAGGTGTTCTAAATTCAATTAAGTCATTTCCTTGATTTTTAAATACAACTCCATATCTTTTATTATTAGAAAACATCTCAATAATTCCTTCATCATCAAAATGACTAACACCCTTCAGCGCCAAAATAATTGGTGAAGCATACATCTCTAAAGACTCTCTGTACTCAGCATCTTCTCCCTTAGAAAATCTATAAATTATATCTTCATACATCGCATACAATTTCAAAAATCTAACCCTATCACCAGAAGTTGGCAATAAACTCCCATCGAAATTAACCTGAAAACTACATTTATCATATACAGGTTCAATTTTCTTAAACAACTCTCCCATTTTACTCAATAAAATCCAAGTTTGTTTAGTATTTTGTAACACTGGTGATACTATCTCTGCATTTTGTCCATCAGTAAGTGACTTATCCTTTTTAACAATCCAGTTTCCATTAAACTGTTTTCTTACCAGTCTATAAACTTCATCATAATTAACTTTATCCAACTCTAGTTCTAAGCCAAAATTTACTTTCTGTGGAATAGTAAGCCTATCTCGATAAACTAAAGGATTGTTTTTTAATTTTATATCCAAAGAAAAATCTGCCATACTACCACCTCACTAACGACGTATTCTACACATTTTTATTTAGATAGTCAATAATTCAAGAATTCAAATATCTTTAGTAGATAGATAAATAAAAACCAATCCCTGTTTATTATAATAAATTTTATATCAAAAAACTCGGAATAAACCGAGCACCTATTAAACAATATTTAAATCCAAAAATTCAGAATTAATCATTTTATCACGTTCTAAAGAATCCATTTTATCATTTTTAATTTTAAATCCGCTAAAGTTCTAATATCATCTTCTTCAACTGTAATTAAATCCACTATTTGAATCTGTTTTATATAATCAGATAACCTTCGTAAAAACTCTTCTTTATCTACATCTTTATTTTTACTAATCTCATTTTTCAATAATATAAATACCTTCTTATTTGAAGGATTATGATCAAAATGAAAATATTTTCCATTATTTTTTCTATTAACAGCACCTTTCGCATTATTAAAAAACAAACTGTAATATTTTTTATATATTAACTTTTCTGGAATTGTCACACAATTGTCTTTTTCTATTACCAATTTTTTATCAGAATCATCTATCAAGCTCATAAGTAGACTGTATGCATTTTTACTAATTCGATATTTTATAAACCGATCACTTAATTGAGTCCATGTAGAACATAAAGTTGAATTTCCTCCACCACCTTTTAATAACTTATCTAAAAATTTATCTTCTTCATAGTCAACAGAAAATATTTGATAAAATATTAAAGCAGTATCCCTTACCATTTCTCATCTACTTGTTTATTCATAATAATTCATCACCAAAATACTCATTATTATTTAAAACACTAGAATAATACTCAACTAAAGTATCTCTATCAATAATTATTTGCATATGAACACATAATGTTGGTTTTAATTGTTTAACATTTTTTACAGAAAATAAATAATTACCATTTTCCTCTTTAATATTTTCAATCGAAACAAAGAATAAATGATTAATTTTCTTACCAGTTACTCGTCCATTATTTGTTCTATCTGTCATATTATCTATCGGAATCGATACAATATCTTCTGATACTATACCATCCACTTTTTCAATACATCTCAACAACAACTCTGGAGTAAATACTCTATAACTGTTTTTACCTGCCCTTCTAATTTCCGAACCATTTAACGACAAGAACTCTCTACCATCAGGCATATCAATGCAATCCTCAGTAATTGCAATTAATTCATTATTATCATCAATTGAAACTAAAATTTCAAATCCTAAATTTCTAAAATATGATCTCAAAATTGCTTTATTATCAGCATTATTTACAATTTGATAATTACCTTCTATATCAATCAAGTTATATCCTTCATTAAAACGATTTATCAACGGAATATAATCCGGATTTTCTTCAGCAAATTTACTTGTATATATCAACTTACCATTATTATCATATTCAGTTTCTTTCTCCCCTGCACGTGCAATTTTATCTTTAAACTCTATTTTTACTATTTCATCATTCAAATACAAATCAGCATCATATCTCGTTGGATTACCATATTGAATTAAAAAATTACTTAAATCATCTGAATTATAATAAATATATCTACACAAAATTCTATTATTATCATCTCTTAATCTATACAAAATATTAGCAGGTAAATCCCTTACATAAGTGTGAAAAACATCAGCAAAACAATCCAAATTATACATCTTAGCAATAGTTTCAGCCATAACGCATTCGCATAAAGTCCCAGACTGCAATCTCTTTTTCAATGAAAATTGTCTTTCTACCTCACATCTGACACTTTTAACCTTTTTTATATTTCTAGCAACCGTCACATTAGAAGAATAAAACTGATTAATATCACCATACTTATCATAATTCTTATTATAAAAATCCTCTATTTCTTTTATTTGCCTATTTGATAAAAGCGTTACAATCGATTTATTATAAATATCACTTAAAAATTTAACTAATGTTTCATTATTAATCGCCATTCTCCTCATCACCACTTTCTCCAAATAAAGAACTACTATGAACTCTATCAAAAATACTAACACTTTCATTTATTCCAAGTACTTCCAAAAACAACTTATTTATTCTATTTCTATACTCAACTGGAAATTTAATATTTTCTTGTTTCTTTCCAGCATTCATCTTATACGTTAAATATTCAGATTCATTCTTCTGCATTTCTTCAGCAATATTATTAATTTCATCTTTTTGTTCTTTGGTTAGTTTATTGTAAAATACCGGAATACTATTAATTATTGTTAGAGGACAATTAATTCCCCCATCATACAGTCTCCAATACCAATATGCAAATGTAGAATTTAACATACAATACACATAATTATATTTTTCTTTATCAGCAACATGAACAATTCTTTTTCCATCACGATTTAAATTTCTCTTTGAACCAACCGTAAAATATCTACATGTAGTAGGAATATAAATTTCATAACCATCTTTAGTACTAATTATATTGCCCATCTTTTGATCCGATATGGTCTCCCATTTATCTAACACATCAAGTAATTCAATATGACATTTATAATATGCTTTCCTCCTCGAATCAACTAATTGGTTTCTTTTACTAATTAAACTTTCCAAATATTTATTATTTAACATTTTTGCTCGCTCATCAGTTTTGAATCTTATTAAAGGACTAAATCTAAACCCTTTTTCCCCTGCCTTATTTTCAACAACCGTAATTGCCGCTCTTACAGAATTGCCCTTATTACTATTAAAAACTCCATGTTTTCTACCATTAAATATATTTCCTGGAACATTATCAAATGATACAACAAATCCATTATAATTATTCATAACCTGTCTAAGACTATAAAATTTACCACTACCTATAAAACTATAAGGAGTAATAATAACAGAACTATCACTTTGCATAATTATTTTTTCTATAAAACAAGAATATAATTCTTTTGAATCTTCAACTACTTTAGTAATATTCCAATCATCACCAATATTTAAAATCTTATAATATGGTGGATTCGATATTACTTTTGAATTTTTAGGCAATTTAATCTTTTTACTTAAAAAATCACAATGTTTTACAGTAATCTTAGACAGTAATTCTTTCCCATATTTAATCGCAATAGAATATTTGCATATTTCTAAAGCAACTTCATCAATATCATATAAATATAGATTTCCTTCATTAATAAGTGAATATGCTCTATCTTCCCCAATCGTTTCTAAGTAGGCTAAAATCAAGTTGCCCACTCCACATCCTACGTCACATACATTTTGACCTTCTAACGTTTCTAACCATTTAGACATTAGTAGTGCTACATCTCTTGGAGTATAATACTTTCCCATTTCCTTCTTACTTATTTTGTTTTCATATTCTAAGCCTATCTCATACAATTCACCATAGTTATCTATAACAAACAATTCAGAATCAAAATTCTTTTCCAAAGTTTTCGATAGTATTGAATGCCAAGTTTCTTTTAAACCTTTTTCACCAATATCGCTTAAATAATTTTCCATTATATACTTTGCCATATCAATACCATCCTTCGCATAACCATTATATCATATAAATTATCAATATGATCCGTCAATAATTTCTTTGTAAGGATTTTCAGATTACCCTGACTTGTAAAAGTAACTTCCACCCTACAATGAAATTTAAGTTTACAATTTTTAATGTGGAATTTAAGCTTACAAACTTTAAGTCAAG
>CAYXZZ010000040.1:0-12805 GCA_964470055.1 uncultured Mycoplasma sp. | reverse complement strand
CTCAAGTGTGGAATTTAACCTTTCAAAGTGGAATTTACCTTTACAACTGAGCTTTAAAAATTTGGGTAAAAGCCTTCTCAAACTAAAATAAAAATGTTATAATGTATTAAGGAGGTAGAACACATGAAAGACAAGAAGTATACATATATTAGTTTATTTAGTAGTGCAGGTGTTGGGTGTTATGGATTTAAAATGGAAAACTTTGAATGTGTTGCTACCAATGAACTTATAGAAAGAAGATTAAATATACAAAAATTTAACCATAAATGTAAATATGAATCAGGATATATTTGTGGTGATATAACGCTTGATGAAACGAAAAATGCACTATTTGATGAAATTAAATTATGGAATAAAAAAGAAAATATAGATAATATTGATGTAGTAATTGCTACACCACCATGTCAAGGAATGTCGGTAGCAAATTTAAAAAAGAACAATGAGATAAATAGAAATTCATTAGTTATAGAATCAATTAAAATAATTAAAGATATTAAACCTAAAATATTTATATTTGAAAATGTTTCCGCATTTTTAAAAACTGCTTGTATAGATATAGATGAAAAAGTAAAATCGATTGAAGATGCTATTAATTATAATTTGGATAAAGACTATGTTATTATGAGTAGAGTTGTTAACTTTAAAGATTACGGTTCAAATTCTAGTAGAACAAGAACTTTAGTAATTGGGGTTAGAATAGACCTTGAAGATTATATTTCTCCAATTGATTTGTTTCCTAAAAGAAGGAAAGAAAAAACTTTAAAACAAGTAATTGGTAAATTAAAACCATTAAATGTATTTGGTGAAATAAGTGATAATGATATATACCATTTCTTTAGAACATATCCTGAACATATGCGTTCTTGGATTCACGATTTAAAAGAGGGTGAATCAGCATTTGACCAAGAGGATGATAACAAAAAGCCACATACAATTGTAGATGGTAAAATTAAAATAAATGTTAATAAAACTGGTGACAAATATAAAAGACAATTTTGGAATAAGGTTGCACCATGTATTCATACAAGAAATGACCAGTTGGCAAGTCAAAATACAGTTCATCCATCAGATGATAGAGTTTTTAGTATTAGAGAATTAATGAATATTATGACTATTCCAAAAACGTTTAAATGGACTGAAATTGATGAAAAAGAACTAAATAGACTTTCTTTTGAAGAAAAACGTATGTTTCTTAAGAAAGAAGAAGTTAATATAAGACAATCTATTGGGGAAGCTGTTCCAACTGAAATATTTCACCAAATAGCTATAAATATCAAAGATAATCTAAATAGACAAAATTATTCTATAAGAGAAATAAATAAATTAATTAAGGATAATAATTTACTAGATAATGGAAATCTTAATGAATTTATAAAAAATAATAAAGATATTTTATCATTTACCACATTATCTAAAATTGCAGAATTATCTAATGCAGAAAGAAATAATGAAGAGGCGTTTTATACAAATAAGAAATTGTTAAATTATATTTATAAAGAGTTACCTAATATTAATAAAAAACAAATAAGAGTCTTGGAACCATCAGTTGGAGTTGGAAATTTTATACCATATATAATTTCTAAATATAATTATGCAGAAGAATTAATAATAGATGTTGTTGATATTAATAATTATTCAATTGGTGTTTTAAAACAATTACTAAAAATAATAGATATCCCTGAAAATGTGACTATAAACTATATTTGTGATGATTATTTGTTACATGATTTTAATGATAGGTATGATTTAATAACTGGTAATCCTCCTTTTATGAAAATGAACACAAACAATAAACTATTAGCAAAATATAGGGAGAATTGCATTAATGATGAATCGAATAATACATCATCATATTTTCTAGAAAAATCATTATTGATTGCAGATAATGTTGTAATGGTAATGCCTAAGTTTTTATTAAATACAAGTGAGTATACTAAAACTAGAGATTACATATCAAAATTAAATATTAAATCTATCATAGATTTTGGAGAAAAAGGATTTGAGGGTGTATTAATTGAAACAATATGTATAAATATTAACACGCGCAATAAACCAAGCAGTTCTAAAATATTATCAATAACTCAAAAAGAAGAAATAAATCAAAAACAAAATTATTTTATTGATAAAAAATTACCATATTGGATTATTTATCGAAATGATGATTTTGATAAACTATTAGATAAAATGGAATTTAATATTTTTGATGTATTCAGAGATAGGCAAATTACAAATAATAATAGTTCGAAAAGTAAAAAGAATATTTGGGTAATTAAATCAAGAAATATTAATGATGATGCTACTGAAATAAATCATATAGAAGATTATGATCAATATGTAGATGAATCTGATATAGAAAAATATAATGTTTATGAGTTCTTGAATAAGAAAAATATTTATATTACACCTAATATGTCATATAAACCAAGAGTATGTGAAAAACCAATGGGCACTATAGTAAATGGTTCAGTTGCAATATTAATACCAAAAGATAAAGTAAAATTATCAAAGAAAGATATGTTATTTTATGCTACTGATGAATACAGAAATTTTTATAAAATAGCTAGAAATTATCAAACTAGATCTTTAAACATTGATAAGACATCAGTATTTTTCTTTGGAAAACTTAAGGGGGAATAATATGAATTGGTTAACAGATGAGCAAATACAAAAGTTTATGAGTCACTACAATTATGATATAAGAGAATCTCATAATGCGAGATGGATTGATCAAAAGTGTACTCCAGATGTTTTATGTATAATAGCAGATTGTATACTAGAATTCACTAAATCAAATCCGGATAAGGAATATTTTAGTTCACTAGATATTTGGCATAACGAATATACCGTTCAGAATGTTGAATCAATTTTTAAAAAGCCAAATCCAGATGAACAAAAAGCAAGAAATGAATACGATAAGTTTTTTCAACAACCAATGGAAATGTTTGCTGCTGCTAGAATTTTAAACAAGAAAAAAATAGGAAATAGAAATTATTATAAATTATGGAACAAAATGCTGCTTGAATTTATTTCTATTAGAGAAATGAATGCTTTAAAATTTTTAGAACTATATAATACAAAAGTTTTAAAAGACAGTGGAATATATAAATATTTTGAAGATTTTTTTAATCATCCTACTAATGATTCTTATGAAAAAATGAAAAAAGAATTTGGAAGATTTACAGTTTTTAATACACCAATAAATGGGAAAACTGAATGTAATAGAATTTTTACAAAAGTTTTAAACCCAATAGCATTTATGAAAAACACCTATGGAACTGAAAGAGGTAGAATGTCTAATGGTAAGATTACTAAAGATATGTTAATGTATAATAGAAATAATTTTAGAGATATCTATGCAAATAAGCCAAAAGAAATGACGCGCGGAGAATATTACGCATCGCTAGCTGAAAAACCAAACTCTAATCTAATTAAATATCAATCAGCTAAGGCAAAGAAATTGCTAAAAGCATTTAATGATATGTTTAATGATGGATTATCTGAAATTAAAGATGCTTTAGCAATTGGGAAAGCCGTACATATGCACCATATTTTTCCAGAAAATGAGTTTGAATTAATTAGTGGATTTGTAGAGAATTTAATTGCTTTAACTCCGGGACAACATTTACAGGAGGCACACCCAGATGGAAATACAAGAATTATTGATAAGGCATTTCAACAAATTTGTTTACTCACAAAAGCTGATCACATTGAAGAAAATATTAAATATGGAAAAGAAGTAATATATTCATTTGATAACTTCACGTATGTTTTATCAATTGGATTTAATGATGATAAATATGAAGAAATAGAAGATATGAATTTTGAAGAATTAATAAGATTAATTAATATGGAATATATTACACCAGAAAAGTAATGTTAAAAGAAAAGAAATAGAATAATAATTTCTTTTCTTTTTTTTGACAATGATCTACAATATTTGTTAGGAAGTGATGTATTTGGCAAGTATAAGTATAACTGCATGCAGTTTTTATTTAAGAAAAAAGAATTCTAGAACCACTCGTGATGTATATAACTTAAATGATTCATTCACAATTACAACAGAAAATGGTGAGGTAAAATCATATTCTGATTATTCAATAATATTTAAAGAATTTTTAGAATCACATACTATGATACAAATAGATTCGGTAAAGCAACAATCTTTTCAGTGTGAATATGAACCAAATCCTATAGTTGACAATGAAGAGTATAAAGTATTTTGTGCAAAGATTCATTCAGGAGATTATGGTAGTTCCTCAGAAATAATTAATTCTGATACAAAAGAAATAAAATATAAAAAATCAGTAAATGATATAGATGTAAAACCATTTTTTATATTTATAGTAATTCCAAAAGATAATGATAAGATTAAAGCACAGAAAGGTATGCTAATTTTTCAAAATATAGGTCCATATGGTATAAAAACTATTACTACAGCAAAAATGCAAGATTATTTTTCAAATAATTTTGGTATATCAATACAATGCAATTGTATAGCACCTAAATTATTTATTGAGAAAGTATTGAAAAAAAATAAACTCAATAAAATATGTTTAATAAAAAACTATAAATCAAATGACAAAGCAGACAATTTATCTAAAGGATATGGAACCGAAGTAAGAGTATTAAGTAATTTAGATCTTTCAGAAAATCAATTTGAAAAACTAATGGAAAGTATAAAATATGCTTCTGGTGGTAAAAATAATTTGTTTGAATTTGAGCATACATCATATCATAACGCAAAAATTCAAGTAAACATAGGTGAGCATGTTAAAACAATAAATGTTCATAATATAAATAGATTAAGCATAATAGAAGAAATTCCAGATGACATAAAATCAATTAATGGTCATCCTGATAAGAATAAGCTTATAGATTATGTAAAAAATACAATAGAAGATTACTTAAGTGAAATGGTATTAACTGTTGGAGAAAGGGATTTGAATAATGATGAATAATATATTATTAGTATTAGTTGTTTTAGGGCTACTATTTATGCTATTAACCTTTTCAGTAAAACTTGGAAACTTTGTTGATATTAGACATATAATAAAAAAACATTTGTCTTTTTTTAAAAATAATAAACTTCAATTTATAAGCACATATATAGTACCGATTATCTTATCAATATATATAGGAACAATCCACACAATTAATAAAGAACTACTTGATAATTTGTTAATAATTCTATCTATTTTAATATCAATGTTCTTTGCTGTTTTAAGTATACTTTGTTCTATTGATAGTAAAAATAAAAATAACGTTTATAAACAATTATTAAATGAAACTTATACTTCAACTGTGTTTGAAATTATTATTTGTATTTTTCTATTGCTAATATCATTTGCAGCATTATTTATGGGAAAAGGTTTTAATGAATTAATAGATACAATAGCAAGTGACATAATCTACTATTTAACATTTGTATTAATATTAAATATATTTGTAATAATCAAAAGAATAGAAGCAATATTTCAATCTAGAGATTAATAGAAATGTACTCTCAATAGTAAGTAAAATATAGAAGTTTTGAAAAATAGTACCAAAACTTTTTCTTTGACAAATCTACTGATAAATAGCAAATTATCAGTAGATTTGTCAAAATGATAAATACTTAATTGCCTCATCATTAAATTCAATTGCATCATTCCACTCAAATATGATGCAATTGAAAATTATATTAAATAATTGTGCTTTTTAGATTATTTATGCAGTTACTCAATAATCGAAGGAATTTATATAATAATAAAAATAAAAGAACCGCCTTCCCCCGCACCTATTGAAATTCTAACTTTTGATTTTAATTACTATTTATCAATACTTTTTAAAAAGAAACGACTATTTTAAAACTACCGCTTTCGGGCGAAGCACGCGATTTTTGACTTGTCGCGCTCCAACTCAAAAAAAGAAGTAGAAATGTCCCATTTCTACTTGCGTAAACATCTAATTTACTTTATACTGAAAGTGTAATTTATATATATGAGATTCATTATTATATAATTATAAAACGTACTGAAATTTATTGGTAGGTCTATAACGAAATGGGTCAAATCTCCAAATCCTTTGGAGACCATTATGTAGAAACAATTAATTTCGTATATTTTATAAGGCTTAGTCGAGAACTAGGGGATTAGTTAAATAGTAGAATAAAATCCAAAACCTATGTTGGGTGTTCGAGTAGACAAGCAGGGGATAAAAAGAAAAAGACTTGAAGATTATTTCTTCAGGTCTTTTACTTTTCTAATAATTATTTTATCTTTATAAGTTTCTACTTCGACAAAATTATGAAAATTAAATCCAAGTTTTTGTAACCATTTACCTTTTAATAAGATATATGGTCTATTAGATGAATCTTCATAAACAGATAATTTTCTAATTTTCATGATAACTACCTGCTTGTTTATTATTTTCTATATTGGTGAATATTGAATGTTCGGCGTGTTTAGTTTTAAGATCTTTTGGAGACATATCTACATATATTTTAGTTGTCTCAATATTTGTGTGTTCCAAAAGATCACGGAGTGAAAAAGGGTCACCACCATTAATTACGAAATGAGTTGCAAAAGTGTGACGGAACTTATGTGGGTTCATTCTAAAGTATTCACCAAAAACTTTCTTAGCTCGACGACTTAAAATACTATAAACCATTTCTGTATTTATACCACTACCCACCATAGGTTCGTTAAACTGAATATGAAATTTCACAAAAAGTGGTCCTTTTTCTGCTCCTTTTAAAACTTCACGCCTATATACATTTAGTATTCTCTCAGTTTCTTTTGAATAATAGACCGTGCGAAAGGTATTTGTTTTAGTTGCGTATACATAAATACTTCTATTCTGAAAATTAATATCTTCAAGTTTGATTCGTACAAGTTCACTATTACGAACCCCCAGTATCAAGTAAGACTAATACTAAAAGTAAATTTCGTAATTCTGACTTGTAACGTAAATCAAACGAAGTAATCATCTTTCGCACTTGGTCTATCGTAAAGTAATCTATCTTTTCCTGTCTTACTTTTTTAGGTTTAATATTATGACCGGGGTTGGCAATTAAGTAGCCATCTTTTTCTAAATAATTGAAGAAAGCTCTTAGTGCCCGTGCGTGACAATTATAATAACCTGTCTTTTTCTTTGAGTATTTACTTTCAATATAATATTTTATTTCTTCTTCAGTTAGTGTCTCCAAAGTTTGTACCTTTTTAATCTGCACTAAGAACTTTCGAAATGGACTGAGTTTCTTTTTGTAGAAATTCATAGTCTGTTCTGCCAATCCACGTTCTTCCATATTCCTAAAAAAGTATTTAACTGCATCATCAAAAGTTAGATTACTTTGCGTGGCTTGTTTTGTTTCTCCTTGTTTAAATTGTTGAAAAAAGTTTGTAAGTTCATTGATGGTTTGTTCTGTCATATAAATCCTCCTATATATAAAATATTTTTGTAATTTATATAAACAAAACAACCATTCAAAAGAACCAATATAGAAAATCTTTTTGACTGCATAGGGGACTCCCTGACCTGATGAGTGGTCTAGTCAAAACCTCATCCACGCCAAAACAACAAAAAAAGCAACATCACTGTTACTTAAAATTCTAAATGGCAGGGGATGAGAGAATCGAACTCCCAACAGTGGTTTTGGAGACCATTATTATACCATTTAACTAATCCCCTATAAATTGTATTATACATATTCCTTTCAAACGGAACACCCAAAGTATAACACAATTATTTCTGATATTCAACAGAAAAAATTTAATTTTATCTTTATTTAGACCATAAAGTCTTATCAATATAAAGATTTGTAGGAGTATGTGAATCAAATTCAGGTTTTTCGCTAACAGCCGGATTAACAATAGCAACCCCAGATAACAACTTATTTTTATCAACATTACTATTATAGTTCACCAACTCCATTATTGTCGTTCCAAATTTATCAACAATTTCATCATAACTATCGCCATTCTCCGCACAATAAATTAAATCATCTGAATCATAACCACTTCTAATATAAGAATAATATCTTGTTAACATCGCCTCAATACCTGCAGCCGTTAATCCTGCATGCGTATTCTGTGTACCAAATGAAATTGTTACAAAACTAGACTCCTTATCATCACTAATTGCTTCCTCAGTAGGAGTAGGAACACGTTCACTCACAGAACCGTTTTCATTTTCTCTAAATCCCATTTGCCCACAAGAAACACCATCAACTAAGAATCCTTTCTCATAAAAGGCTCTTTCAGCTGCAAGTGCCAGTGCATCAGAATTACCCAAACGTCCATTTTCCAGCGGTGCAAAAATCAATGTACCAGGACCGGCAGAATACTGTTGATCCAATGTAATAACAACCGCTCCCTCAACATCAACATTTTCACAATTTTTAGTATAAGAATAACTTATACCATCTCTATCAAGTTCTTGACAAACAGCATTAATAAAACTTTCACTACAATCGTTATCATTAATAATAATATTCATACTGTTTATTTCTTCTAAAGAAACATTTATTGGATTTTTTTGAGAATAAGGAACAATACTTTCATCCGCATCAATGCTAATTTCATCACGAGCAGAAACCGCTCCCAAATCATCAGTTGAAAACACTGGAACATCTAGTTCTTCTATTTCCTTATTTTGCGTTTTATCCATATTTACTCCATAAAATGAACCAAAAGCAAAACCAAAGCAAATTGCCAAAATTACTCCAGCTTTTGACCTTCTCGACAAAGAAATCCCACCGCTTTCCAAAATATCAGTATTTCCAAGTTCTAAATTCTTCAAGAGAATCACCTCATAACCAGTATAAGTTATATAAAAAACAAAGTCAAAGATAAATCACCTAATATACTAAAGTATACACAACCATCGAAAAATATAATTAAAAATTATTAATGATTTTTATCAAACTGGACAAATTTTAAAATAAATGATAAAACTTATATATTCAAAAGTGTATAAAACTACATAAATTGACAGAAGGAGTACAATATGAAAATAGGTTTATTTGGCTGCGGTGCTTATGGTATGGCACTAAGTAGCATATTAATAGAAAACAATTGTGATGTTACCATGTGGACAAAATTCGAAGAGGAAAAAGAAAATCTCGAAACCACACGACAAAATGAAAAACTAATACCCAACTTTAAAATATCAGATAAAATAAAATTAACAACATCTGTGGAAAAATGCATCAAAGACAAAGATTTACTTATTATTGCAATACCAGCGGCTTTTGTAGATGGCTTAGCCCTATCAATGAAACCATACATAAAAAATAATCATATAATCATTGCTACTAAAGGTATTGAACAAGAGACAGGTTTATTTATAAATCAAATTATTGAAAAGCATCTTGATACAAAAAACGTCGGAGTAATCAGTGGACCATCTTTCGCTATTGATTTAATATCAAAAATGCCAGCCGGACTAACTCTTGCCAGTAAGAAGAAAAAAACTCGAGAACTAGCCAAACAAGCATTACAGAATCGCTATATAAAATTAAGGGAGTCAACTGACGTAATAGGTGTAGAAATTTGTGGTTCGATCAAAAATGTTATTGCTTTATCTTCCGGAATGTTAGAAGGGATGAAAGCAAATGAATCAACTAAAGCAATGCTAATTACAGAAGCAATGCGTGATATGGAAGAAATTTTATTTGCCTTCGGAGCAAAGAAAAGAACTGTTGACACTTATGCTGGCATTGGTGATTTATTATTAACATGTACATCAACAAAAAGCCGAAATTACAGTTTTGGAAAATTACTAGGTGAAAAAAGAACTCAAGAAGAGATAAAAGAATATTTATCAAGAACTACTGTTGAAGGCTTCTACACACTAGAGTCAATATATAAATTACTAAAACACAAAAAAGTGACCATTCCAATAATTGACTTGATTTATGACATCGCTGTTGAAGGCCTAGAACCAGAAGCCTTATTAACATTTCTTGTGGAAAAAAACTAATTTATATTATAGAAGAGAGGAATATTTGTGGAAGTTTATAAAATACCAATAGAATTTGCCTTTATTGCATTTCCGTTTATAGCATTCATTTTAACTATTCCTTTTTTGATCCATCAATATAGAAAATATGGTGCCATACCGTTACTAAAAAGTGCCATCTTTTATAGTATGATTCTCTATTTAATTTGTGCATATTTTTTAGTAATGCTCCCATTACCCTCAATAGAAGAGGTTTCAAAAATGACTGGTCCAACCACACAATTAACACTTTTTCAATTTATTAAAGACATAATGTCTACTGCGAATTTTGATATAGTAAATTTACAAGATATAATCAAAATCCTAAAGTCTCCCACTGTATACACAGTTTTATTTAATATTATATTAACACTACCATTTGGTGTGTACTTAAGATATTTCTTTAATAAGAAATGGTATCAATCATTAATTTACACGTTTATATTAAGCCTTTTCTTCGAATTAACGCAATTAAGTGGATTATATGGAATTTATCCGAGACCATATCGACTTTTTGATGTCGATGACTTACTAATCAATACACTAGGTGGGTTAATAGGACATTTAATCACGCCGTTATTTACATTCTTTCTTCCAACTAGAGATGAACTAGAAGAAAAAAGCTACAAAAAAGGAATAAGAGTAACTTTACTACGAAGAATAATAGCCTTATCTATAGATATACTTTTTGTAGCAATATTTTGCTTAATCAACAAGGTATTGTTTTATAAAACTTTACTAGAAGAGTATTATTTCCTTATAACCATAACTTTATATCACGTAATACTACCAATTTTCACGTCTGGTCAAACATTAGGAAAGAAATTTTTAAGATTAAAAATAACAACAACTGTACCGGAAGAAAAAATAAAGTGGTATCAACTTCTTTTTAGAAATTTTTTACTAACCTACATTTTTGTATATCCGTTCTCCTGGATAAGCATTTTAATAAAAGAAGCGCCATCAGAAGTAATGTCTAGATTATATCTAGTCCTTATTACTATTCAGATAATAAACATTATATACTATATATTAACAATCATATCTAAAAAAGAACACTTATTTCTATATGAATATGTATCAAAAACAAAGAATATCTCAATAATTAATTATCCACAGACAGATAATGTTAAAACTCAATCTCGAGATGAGAATAAAAATATCATAGAAAATACACTATTGAGACAAAGCAACAAGCGACAAAGAAAAAATACAAATAAAGAGATAGAACATTGTAAAACCTAAAGAAGTTATGATATAATTAACTAAAGAAAAGTATGGAGGAAGAAAATGGAGAGTTTAATGAAAAAGTTTTTCAGGTCATCATTAATAACATCAATATTCTTAATTGTTTTAGGTTTTTTATTAATATTCCAATCTGATGCAATTATTTATTCAATATCGTATGTTATTGGTGGCATTCTAGTAGCAATCGGAGTATTGGCAATTATTAAATTCATTCAAAATACAAATAATGCACAAAAAAGTGAACTTGATATTGTATATGGAATTGTAAGTGTGATTTTAGGTATAATAGTGATTAAGAATCCAACTGCAATCGCAAGCATCATTCCAATAATTTTAGGCATCAGTATCATTATAAGCAGTGCAACAAAATTACAATATGCATTTGAATTGAAAGCCAACGGGAATAGTCTCTGGAAAACTACTATGGTCATTTCGATAATAAGTACATTATGTGGAATTGTATTATTATTCAATCCGTTCAAAGCAATTTCGTCATTTACAAAAGTAGTAGGAATTTTTATCGTAATATATTCAATGCTTGATATGATTTCTACCTTTACAATTAAGAGAAATGTAAAAATGTTTCAAAAATCGCTTGAAGAAGGTATAACGGAGGCAATAGTTATAAATGAAGAACTAGAAAAAGAAAAAAGTAATACTAAAGAAAATAAAAGTAAAAAAAATGACAAGTAAAAGAACAAATAAAGTTCTTTTTCTTTTTATATAAGTACCATAGGTTGAAAAATAATTGGAAAAACGATATAATACAAACAGAACGAGGTAAAAAGATGGAAAGAGAAGAACTAATAATAGGTAAAAAGTATCTTATCCACGGATACAAGCATGATGGTAAGATACATCGTTCTTGGGATGAAGCAGTTTTATTAGAAATACATGATGATTTTTTAATTTTTGGTAATGAAAAGACGAAAGTCACAGAATCAGATGGACGTACATGGAGAACAAAGGAGCCAGCAGTATTATATTTCTTTTACAATAGTTGGTATAATATAATTGGCCAATATAAAAAAGATGGTATATATTACTACTGCAACATAGCATCACCATTTATTCTTGAAGAAGGTACAATTAAATATATTGACTACGATTTAGATTTAAGAGTATTTCCTGATGGAAGTTTTAAGGTTTTAGACAGAGGTGAATACAAATATCATAAAAACTTAATGCACTATTCTGAAAAAATTGACGAGATACTAAAGGTGGAGCTAACAAATTTGATAAATCTGGTAAGAAAAAAAGAATTGGCTTTTGAACCAGGAACAGTGGAACATTACTACGAAAAGTATAAAAAAATACTTGAAGAATAAACTTTAACAAAAAAAAGTTTATTTTTTTTGCAAAAAAGACTAGACAAAAGCAAAAAGTATGCTAAAATAGTTAATCACATGAGCCACGAAGAAGCAAAAAAATACTAATTAAAAAATAAAAAAATTCAAAAAAAGTATTGACTTCGTGATTTATGTTTGATATATTAATGAAGCAACTTGCAAAAAAGCAAGAAGCAAAAATGATCTTTGAAAACTAAGCAAAACGTCAATTTTGAGTAGCTAGGAAAAAT
>CAYXZZ010000039.1:0-13085 GCA_964470055.1 uncultured Mycoplasma sp. | reverse complement strand
AATTCTATGTGTCTTTTTTTATGTCCTAACCGGACACTTACTTTTTCTATTTATAAATTTCAAACAGAAATTCTCTACTTTATATTCCCTTTCTTCACAAAAGTTTTTCCCCTTTCACTCATTCTTCCAACAACCTCTTAATAATAATTATCCATCATTATAAACCATTCTTCACCAAACATATCATAAAGCCTATCTAAAGCAAATCCCATTTTATCCTTATATACTCTTAAAACAACATAATCCGCAAATTGTTCCTCAAAAGAAACAAAATCTACTCCACTCCGTCCATCTGAAAAATAATCATCATTATGCATTGATAAGACTGGAAAATATTCATCATTGTCATAAGCCATATAAAAAGGTCCATCATTTAAAAAGATACTATCCACACCATTAGCAATCTTATTATAATTCTCAACCTCTATATCAAACGTAGTAACATTCGCAAAATAATGAATTCTTACCTCCTCCAAAAACTCCTCCTCTGTCGCCTCATCATTTTCCACAAAAAAATCTTTCCCTAATCTCCAGATTAGGATCTAAAAAAGAGCTAAATTCACAATCATCATCCACCAACTTTCGAAAAAAGCTTTGTGCTAACTCCTTCAAACATTTCATAATAACAATCTTTTCTTACCAACATTCTTTCACGACAACCACTAATTACCTCATCATAGTTTTCTGGACATCTCCCACTGGAAAAAAGCTCCAATAATAAATGCCCAAATTCATGACAAGCAACTTCCACCATACAACAAGTTGAGAAAAACACAACTATCAAAGACAAATCTTCTTGTGTCAAAACATAATTTTCTATTCCAATATCACCATCAAGCACTATCTCATAACAAGACAATACCCCTAAATTTTCAACAATCTTTCTCGTTGTCTCATCTCCAGTACTCATCATTCAACATCTTCATAGTCAAAAAAATTGGATTTTTAAGAGACATAAAAAACTCCAAAGCCTCTTTCTGCATAATAACCCCTCGCTGGGATTGCCTGTTATACCAAAGAAAAAAGGAAAAGACAACTAATCTTTCCCTAGTCTAATTAATATAATTTGCATACTGCGCTAAAGTTGTATAATCAGTTAACGGAATCCTTGGAATCTTAAACAAGTCAACTCCTCTTGTTGCTCTCCTATGGCCACCAATAAAAGCCATCTTAAATCCTGCCTCTTTTAAAGCCGAAATCCCATAATCATTATATTCATAAAATGGAAAACAAAAAGCCTCTGTTCCACCTAAAACTTCTCTACTCGTTTTTAAATCTGCCACTAACTTTGTCCTATCATAACATTTCAACGGACTTCCTTGACCTCCACTACAAACACCAGGAGTATGTAAATTATGAGTATGGCTCGCAACTTCCATATAAGGAGACTGAAATTTATCAAGAGTATACCAACCACTAATCAAGAATAATGTTGCATTAACTTGATACTCTTCAAGTAACGGAATAAAATTCCAAGCCCTTGAACCATCATCAATTGTAATTAAAATACTTTTCTTCGGAACCCTAAGTTTTCCCTCCAAATAAAGTCTAAGTTCCGTTGTATTCATAGTAAAAAACTTATTAGTCTTCAAATAATTAAAATGTTCCCTAATCTGATTTTCTGAATGACATATTGCCTCATTACAAGAAGTATCACCATTTAAATATATAAAATGATAAACAGTAACTGGAATACCACTTGCTTCCTCTAAAGTCGTATTATTAGCCTCATACGTTTTAACAACATCTTCATTCCTTATAAACAACAACTCACCAAAATATTCAACATAATATCCCGCATCATCTTTTATTATAATAGGTATCTCTAAACTACTTCCAAGTGTATAAACAACTTTATCTCCTCTATAAAGTCGCACATTCTCTTTAGTAAGTACATTCTCATTAAACAACAAATAATTCTTATATCTTTCATCCTTAACACTCAAAGAATCACTCACTACAACATCCTCATATTTTATAAAATATCCAAGTTCTTTAATCTTAAAATATTTACTTTCCGTATTAATATCCATCTTTTCCAACGAAAAACACTCATCAGCTGCAACACTTCCAATCGCAACAAACCTGCCATCTTTTTCTTCATATAAAGTACTCTCTTTAGAAACCTTAACTATCTCACCATAATGACTACTAATATCAGCAATTATCTTTTCCTCTTCCTCTATTCTCTTATCGTCCTTCATCTTAAAATATTGCTTAATCCCTATAGCACTCCCCACTATAATTATTACCACAATAAAAACAACGTAAACCCATTCCCTTACTCTTCTTTTCTTCATAATTTTCTCCTATATAAACTCTAACTCTTACTCTAAAAAATTATATCAAAGAAAAAAGTAGCCTTCAAGAAAAAAACTTCTCAAAGAAGAAGTTTATCATAGACTACCTTTTATCAAAGTATATATCTGCTTATAAGTTGTAGTTGAATAATGAACTCCATCACTCGAAGTAAATCCATTATTCGTTAAATATGTATTCGTATCAATATACTTAACATAACTAGACAATCCACTTTTCATTTTTTGATTAAAACTATTAATATCTTCATTCAAATAATCAGCAGACTTACTAGTTGGATTTACAGATACAAAATACATCTTAGCCCCTCTACTATTCATAGCTGGAACCAATCCATTTATATAACTAATATAAGAATCAACATGGTACAAATCATTAACTCCCATAAGAATAACAACTTTAGAACCATTTGTAATTTGACTATCAACATTCGGAAGACCAGTATTCTTCATCCAATCAAGACCCATTGAACTTTTGCAACTCCATACATCATTTGAATTAGCCGTAACAGACTGTTGCATCCCAACAGTTCTTGAATCTCCAATAAAGATGACATTTGTTGTAGCAGTAGAACTACTACCAGTAGTAGAAGTATTTTCTGTACTACTAGTAGTAGAATCTGAACTTGCATTTGAATTTGAACTACTACCTGAATTTGCTGATTCTTCTTTTACTTCATACTGACTAGGATCAGTATAAATTGTAGTTTTATTATTACCATTAGGATCAATATAAGTAGAACCTTGACTACCTGTAGAGTTAGTAACCTCTGCCTGATTCCAGCAAGCACTAACCTCAAAAGTATCATCAAATAATTTCATCACTGTATTAACAATCACTGGTATGAAAAACAACATCAAAAGCGCAATAATCATATTCTTAAGTAATCCCTTATATTTCTTTTCATCCGGGTTACTCATCAATTTTGTAAATGCAATAACTCCACCAATAATCGCTAAAATAGGACCAATAATCCAAATTATATTCATTACTTTTTTTATAAGTGAAATGATTGCTGCTAAACCAGGATCACTACAAGTAGCACTTACATTATTCAATATAAACATAACATCACCTTTCAGAGCCAAAACTCCTCCACCAAAATTATATCATAAAAAAAGTTCTTATCATACAAGAACCTTTAAATTTAACTATATTTACTTAGTAAAGTTTGTGACGGTGTACAATAGTCTGCTGTCTGTACTGATGTCAAAACAGCACTAGAACTATGCCATCCAATTGCTCCACTACCAGAATTAGAATAACCATTTCCAACATAAATCTGACTTCCACTAGCATCAAGTAATGCCATATAGTGTTGTGAAGAAGTAAACGTACTAGAACCACCCTTTTTTGAACCATACACCTTAATAACAACAACTTTTCCACTATTAAGTGCACTAATAATATCATTAGGGCTTGTACTACCACTAGTACAACTAAATGCATTACTAGTTAATCCAGTAATAGAATTTCTTGGATAACTATGTCGATACTTGTCAAAAACCACTTTTGGTGTAATCGTATTATTATAAGCCGATGACACTACCGCAACAGATGTAATCATACAACCAACTGACCCAATCGTATCAGTACTTCCCGGATACTGTACAGTTGACCATCTCGAATCAGTTTGACTATAAACATTATACTTAATATTATTTTTTGAACTAGTATAACTACTGTATGTAGTGCTTGTACTTCCCGTACTTGAAGTTGACCCACTTTCCGGTGGAGTACCAGTTTCATATTCATCAGGATCAGTATAAATATTACTTTTATCATCATCATTAGGATCAATATAAGTAGAATCTTGACTACCAGTAGCATTAATTGACTCAGCCTGGTTCCAACAAGCACTAACCTCAAAAGAATCATCAAACATTGCCATCACCGTATTAACAATCACCGGTATAAAAAACAACATCAATAATGCAATAATCATATTCTTAAATAAACTCTTATACTTCTTATCATCCGGATTACTCATCATCTTCGTAAATGCGATAATTGCTCCAACCATTGCCAAAATAGGCCCAATAATCCACACGATATTCATCACTTTTTTAATTATCGAAATAATCGCAGCCAACCCAGGATCACTACAAGTACTACTAATATTATTTAATATAAACATCTCACAACCTCCTATAAAGACTTTTTATAAACATATAAATAACTTCCATTTAATGAAACCATTTCTTTATCCAAAACAAATAAATGCTCAATCCCTCTCTTAGAAGATATATTATCATATTCACACGAAATAACAATATCTTTTATACCTAAAATTTCACATTCCTTAATACATAATTCTAAAATATCTCTATATAAGCCTTTTCCACGCATACTAGGTCTAATGTCCACCCCAATATGTCCAAGCAAACACCCATTAGGAAAATTCAAACCATGTCTAATATCAAAAATTCCTATTAACATATCATTTTCTTTATTAAAAACTAAGTAAACACTACATACTCCTGCATCATCTATATCACTTACAGCCTTATACCAGTGATAAAAATCATCAAATTCATGATAACTATTTCCTGTAATTAAAGAAGCATCTCCAGCCAGTATTCCCATACCTCTCTCAAGATGCTCCAAAGAAAACTCTTTCATTAATTGTTCATCAAATATATTTACACTTCTATAATATAGTTCCATAATATCCCCTACGCTTTTACAACCCAGAAAGTAGACATATCTCTTAACCCATACTTTCCACCAGCAACAGGAGTATTTATAATTTCTCCATTAATTACTAACTCTGAAGAACTTCCACCATCAAGATTAGCCGCATTATACGCACCATATCTTTCCATTATATCAGTCAAATCAACCATATCGGCCCCAATACTTGATGGAATTCTACCATTAATAACTAACATTAAAACAATCCCATCTTGTCTTTGACCAATCGCAGTACGAGGAGCAATTCCCCAACCACCATTTCCTTTAATAAAAGATCTCTTACCATTTACAATCAAATAAGGACCAAACTCAACCGCATCTCTATACCCCATCGCAACAGCTTCTGACTTACTCATTTTACCTAATACCAGTTTATTCTCATTTGTAAAACCAATAAATCCTCCACCCATGTTCGCATCAACATAATCACTAACTACTTTTCCATTTGAAATAACCGTACCATGAGGAAGTGCCCCATTAGAATTCCAATCTGGATCATAAAATCCTCCCGCATTCATCGCAATAACCGCATTTTCTCTCTTCGCAACAGTTAATATATCTTGACCTCTAGTCCCCAAATAAGCAGTAGTCGCAATACTTATCTTTGAAGGATCATAAACAACTACTAAAAAGCCCTTATAACTAGTTCCACTAACTTCAATAACTTTATATAAATCATTATCAGGGTCCTTCTGTAATACCGCTTTCTCATACTCATTTCTATAAATAGTTGTTGTATATTTTTTAAACTGAATTGCATCTGGATTACTAATATCACCACTTTCAATGATACTATTATTTTCTAACACATTATAAATAGTTTCTTCACTATAAAACCAAGTAGCCAAATACTGATGACTCATCGTTGTCATCGCACTAGTAATCCAAAAATTTCTAAAACCTTCCCATGGACCATAAAATAAAAATAAGAAACATCCACAACCCACAACAAAGAAAGATGAAAGTATAACTAAAACCTTCTTCTTTAAAGACCATTTCTTCTTCTCTTTAACAGTTTTCTCACGTTTCTTAAATAATTTCATCTTACTCCACTTCTTTTCCTTCATATACTCCATCTTTATTATAGTCTACATACTTTTTATCAGTTTTATACTCAATTAATGCATAAGTACTTCCTGCCGCAACTTGTTGTTCATTAAAAGTTTTAATCGTATTATTATACAACTTAACATCCTCTACAAAATAATTAATTACCTGCTCATAAATTAACTTATAATCACTACATTTACTATTAACAGTACTATCAGGATAATAAACATCTGTACACAAATCATCCATTGTATTAACTTTCTTCACAATCCCATCAACAATACTTTCATAATTACTAAACTTAGTTTTCAAAGTAACATCATCAGTTGATAAACTATCATAATATAAATTTCCTAAAGACTCTGTATATAAAGTATCTCTTTCCAATTCGAATGCAGTAACAGACTCATTAAAAGCCTCAAACTCATCTTGAACCACTAACATCCTAGCCTGTGTTTTTTCTTGATCTTGCTTCAAAGACACTACAAATGCACAAACAGTTCCTGAAATAATCATTACTATACTAATCGTTAATAAAAAAACTCCAAATTTTCTCGCTCTCATCTACATCACCCTAAACTGCATTTTATCAAAATTTTCGACATTTGTATACCCTTAGTCAAAAAAAATATCTATATTTAATAGATATTCTATAAGTCCTTCTCTGATTCCTTAGTAATATAAATAGGTCTTCTTTTTACTTCTAAATAAGTCTTAGAAAGATACATTCCCATTATTCCTAAAAAAAACAATTGTACTCCACCCATAAATATCACAATACAAGCAAGTGATGGCCATCCACTAACAGGATCACCATATATCAAAGTTCTAACTATAATAAAGATAATCGTAAGTAAAGCAACCAAACAACAAATAATTCCAATAAATGCAGATATTACTAAAGGAGTAGTCGAAAATGCCACAATTCCTTCCATTGCATATTTAAATAACTTTATGAAATTAAACTTACTTTTTCCAGCCACTCTATTAGGTGTCTTATAATCAATCCATCTCGTATCAAAACCTACAAAACCAAAAATCCCCTTAGTATAACGATTGTATTCTCCCATATCAACAATAGCATCTACCATTCTTCGCTTCATCAACCGAAAATCTCTTGCGCCAGGTACTTGTTTAATAGAAGAAATTGTTCCAATCAGTTTATACCAACATTTCGTAAAAAACTTTCTTACTAATCCATAATCATCATGACTACTAGTATATAATGCAACACAATCATACCCATCTTCAGTAATACTTCTATACATTTCCTTAAGCATCTCTGGTGGATCTTGCATATCCGCATCCATTATCGCCACATAGTCTCCTGTCGCATTAGAAAGTCCTGCATACATACCTGCTTCCTTTCCAAAATTCCTAGAAAAAGAAATATATCTCACACGTTTATCTTTCTTTGCTAAATCTCTAAGTATTTGTAAAGTTTTATCTCTACTCCCATCATTTATAAACAAAATCTCAAAATCTACTTCTTTCATTTCCTTAGAAACTCTAACTAACTCTTCATAAAATACTGGCACTGCTTCTTCTTCATTATAACAAGGTACCACAACTGAAATTTTTTCTTTAGCCACTACTTCCACCTACTTCTTAAATACAAATAATTTACTAAAAACATAATTTAAAATAATTACTAAAATATTAGAAACAATCTTTGCCAAAACTTCACCACTATTTAATACATCAAGAAGTAAATATAAACTTCCCATATCAAATCCTAATGAAACAATTCTATATCCAAAGAATAAAATCATCTCTTTAGTAGTCTCTTTTTTACCTTTACCACGACTTTCAAATACAAATAGCTTATTTGTAATAAAAGCAAATAACACTGCCATAACCCATGCAATAATATTACTTACATAAACGCCTACACTAACACTTCTAAGTATAAAAAATGTTAACATATTGACAAGTACCGTTAATGCTCCAAAAAATAAATATAAAAGTACCTCTCGATATTTATTAAACCAAGAAATATGATTATCTTCTTCAATATAATCTTCAATTAAATTAATCATATTTGCTGTATTACTTTTAAATTTCTTTGCTTTAAAACTTTTTGCTTTCTCGATCATCTTTCCAATTTTATTAAAATCTCTAAGTTCCAAAATATAACCTTGTTTAGTAAATTCCTCAATAATTTGTTTTTGATGATCATTAGTATGTTCTTTAAATTTCTTTAATCTTGCCGCCGCAATAACTGGTTTATTCTTTTTAATCGCACTAAGAATTGATCCAGCCCCACCATGTGTAATTACTAAACTAGACTTTTCCATTAATTTTTCAAATTCATCTGTTGAAACAAAATCAATTATTTCCATTCGATCAGAACTATATTTTGTATGTCCTGCTTGAACTACTACTTTTTCTTTAATAGTACCCTTTTCAATTTCTCTATCTATTGCTTCAAGTAATCTTTTAAATTCCTTATCTTGTGTACCTAACGTAACTAAAATCATTAGAAAATCCACCCCCCAAAATCTGCATCAGGGTATAATTTTTTCATACTCTCCCATTGCACAATAAACTTATCCGCAATTGGATAAAGACATTTTCCCGTAATTGTTTTCGTAGTTATATTCGCAAAAGACTCAATATAAATAATTCTACTTCCAAATATTTTCCCAATACAACACATAGGACCTGCCGTATGTGCTCCTGTTGTAATAATATAATCTGGATGAATTTTAATATATAAAAATAAACTCTTAAAACAGTTATACAAAAGTTTAAATGGATAAGTCAACATATGATCCTTTGTCCCAAAAACTAAGTAATTAATCTTATTTTTATATTTTTCTTTTAAATTTAAATTAGATTTTGTCTTTTCAGTAATAATATGATAATCACATCTATCAAACATATCTTTTAACTGCATCATCTCTGTAAGATGTCCACCAGTTGAAGAAATAAATAATATCTTTTTCTTTTCCATATTTTCAACTCTTTTCTATCAAATCAAACCACTGTTCACTAACCACTTCACAAGTATACTGTTTTACCCCTTCTCGTGAAACTTTCCCTATTTTTTTTCTATCTTCTTTACTATTAATTAAATCTTTAACTTTTTTCAAAAAGGCTGTATAACTTCTATTTTTAATTAGATAACCATTTTTTCCACTTTGAATCAATTCTCTTGCGCCCTCTGCTGAATTAAAAGCAATACAAGGAACACCATGTGACATTGCCTCAATAAGTACAATACCAAATGATTCTGTAAAAGAAGTAAGTAAATAAATCGATGCCTCATGTAACATTTTATCGATATATTCTTTATCTCTAAAACCATGTAAAGTAACTGCTTCTTCTAACCCATGTTCTTTTATAAATTGTGCTAACCTTTCCTTCTCTACTCCATCACCAATAATATCTAATTTCCACTCTGGATAATCTTTATGTAAAATAACATACATCTTCAATAAATCCATAAATCCTTTTTCTGGACTAAGTCTTCCAACTGAAATTAATCTTTTATTATTAAGTAAAGCACTTTTCCCAGGTATCTTATCAATAACATTTGGTATATAAATACATTCACATCTAGCATTCATTAACTCTTTACTATAAAACTCTTGTAACGACTTCGAAACTAAAACTAAATAATCAAGTTTTTTATTACATCTCGTAATATTTGCCGCATACTTAAAGTCATTATGATAATGATTATGTTCCCAACCTATCTTTAAAATATTCTCTTTTCCATATTCACCTAACCATTCATCAAAAATATCTCTAGTCGCAATCACCACATCACTATCACAAGTTTTAATATAATTAATCATTGTTTTTTTACGTTGTCTTAACACTTTCAACGCATAAAAGCCCTCTTTAAATATCTTAACTAGATTTTTAGCTTTAAGTGCCGACTTAAGTTTTTCTTTATTAGGCTTCACATCTGTCAAATACTTTATTTTTACTTTCTTATCAATTGGAAAAACAGATTCCTCGAATAATTTATATGTACAAGCAATTTCTACATCGTACTTTTCACAAAGCATATTTGCTAGAGCCGCCACTGACTTTTCAATTCCACCGTATCCTAAATGTAAAGACAAAATAGACACTTTTTTCATACATACCACCTAATTTCATTATATCATCAATATTTAATAAACAAAACATATTTTATTTCCTCGCAAAAAAAAAGCCGAAGCCTTTTTCTTCAACTTATTGAGTAACCACAGGTGTTACCGCTACTGATGCTACTGGAGCAACTTCAGCCACACTTGCAACTGGTGTTACTGGAGCTACTTCTGGAAATGAAGTAACTGGCGCAACAGGTGCAACCTCAGTAACTACTGGAATTTGTGGAGCAACTTCAGCCACTACAGGTGTAACCATTGTTGCTTCTGGACTAACCATTGGTTGTACTTCTGGTGTTGGAGTAACAACTGTTGGAATTGGTTGTGTATTTTCTAATGGATTAGCACCACCATAAATTTGATGTGGTTGTTCATTTAAATTTATATCAGCAGGAACAACAGGACTTGCACCACCATAAATAACTGGCTGAACTTGAGGAGCAACTGGCGCTGTTTCTTCTACTGGCATAACAGGCGTAACTGCTACTGGTTCTGCTACAACTTCTGTAACTGCAGGTGTTGTATCTATAACTGGAGTCGTCATAACCGGCTCTACTACAACATTTTCTACTACTGGCATAACTGGTACATTATCAGTAACTACTGGAGTTGCTTCAACAACTGGCTCCGTAACTATAGGTGTTGCCTCTACTGCTGGTGCTAAAGGAGCAACCTCTGTAACAACAGGAGTTTCTTCCATTACTGGTGCAACCGCTACTGGTTCTACAACAACATTTTCTACTGCTGGAGCAATAGGTGCAACTTCAACTGGGGTAACCATCGCCTCAGTAACTACTGTTTCATTCATCATTGGTGCTTCTACAACCGGTTGACTAACCACTGGATTAACAGGTGTTTCCATTGTAACAGGTGCAGTATCAACTACAGCCTCAACTGCCGCCGGCATAACCTCAGCAACTGGAGTAACAACTGCTTGTTCTACTGCTACTGGTTGAACTACTGTTGATTCAACCGGTACTGTTGCTTCCATAACTGGAACCGTTGCAACTGCATCAACTGTTGGAACAACACTAGCCGCATCAGTAACTACTCCTGCATTAGGATCAACAACTTGTTGTTCAACATTTCCTTCATTTTTCTTTTCTTTCTTTGCTCTACTAGATGTCACAAGTAAAATAATCAATGCAACAATCAGTAAAACTACACCACCAGTAATCAACATACCAGGGATTGTTAAAAACCAATCTAAACTAAAATTCATAAGACCGACTCCTTTTATTCTCTAATTCTATTATAATGATAACAAAAAAAGTTTGCAAATGCAAACATTTTATTTGACATATATTTCCTTTACACTGTAAATTTTGTCCAATGACCATTTTTCTCCGGTTTAAGTCTAAAGACCATTTTTTCTTTTGAGACCGGATGGATAAATTCTAACTCATAAGCAAACAAAGCAATCTGTGTCTTATCTTGTTTCCCATATCGTTGATCACCAAGTAACACATGATTCCTACTTGCAAACTGTACTCTTATTTGATGATGTCTACCAGTTTCCAAAGAAATATCCACTAAACTTGCATCTATATCCTTATTATATTCAATCACCTTATAAGATAATACCGCTTTCTTACCCTCCTTAGAAACCACTGTATTTCCATTATCAAGTCTTTTCAAATAATCAACCAAAGTACCAGTCTCATTTTCCATTTTACCTCTAACAACAGCATAATATTTTTTTGAAAAACTACATTCGCTTATTTGTTTACTCAATCTCGCAGCCGCTTTCGAAGTTCTCGCAAAAACCATTATTCCCCCAACTGGTCTATCTAATCTATGAACAAGCCCAATATAAACATTCCCTGGCTTATTATACTTAACCTTTACGTACTCCTTGATCATATCCAATAATGATAAATCCAAAGTACTATCACCTTGACTAAGTACATTAACCGGCTTTTCTACTACAATAATATGATTATCTTCATATAAAACATTAAGCCTATTCATTACTTTCCCATCTTCCATAAATACCACAAGGTAATACTAAATCATTCTCCTTAATCGGAATACCAACTTCTCCACAACTAACAACACCCTCACATTTTCTATTAACTGTCATCCTCAAAATATTAGAAAGTACCGTCGCAGAAAGTCCTGTCGTATAAGAATTAATTAAAAAGAATAAAGGTTCATCACTAAGTATTTCACAACATAATTCAATTAAATAATTAAGATTTTTCTCAATATCCCAAACTTCTCCATTAGCCCCTCTACCATAACTAGGAGGATCCATAATAATCGCATCATATTTATTTCCACGACGAATTTCTCTTTGAACAAACTTCACAACATCATCAACCAAATAACGAATTGGATAATCTTCCATTCCACTACTCTTAACATTTTCCTTACACCAATCAACCATTCCTCTAGAACTATCAACATGAGTAACACTAGCACCTGCGCTTAAACAAGCAACACTAGCCCCTCCAGTATAAGCAAATAAATTAAGAACTTTAATTGGACGATTAGCCTTCTTTATCTTTTTAATCATAAAATCCCAGTTAATTGCTTGTTCCGGAAAAAGTCCTGTATGTTTAAATCCCATCTGCTTAATATTAAAAGTCAAATTCTTATAATTAACATTCCAACTCCCAGGAATATTCTTTAAATTCTCCCAATGACCTCCACCTTTATTACTTCTATAATAAACAGCATCAATCATTGAATGATACTTTTCTAACAAATCTCCATTATTCCAAACAATCTGAGGATCCGGTCTAAGTAAATAAATATCTTTCCATCTTTCAAGTTTTTGTCCGTTAGAAGCATCAATTATTTCATAATCTTCCCACTCACTGGCTAGTAACACATTAATCACCTCATCAATATTCGCAACTAGTATACCACGTATAATGTTGAACATAAAGATTTCAAGTTTAAAAATTTGATTTC
>CAYXZZ010000038.1:0-14167 GCA_964470055.1 uncultured Mycoplasma sp. | reverse complement strand
ACATTTAGAGGACGTTTTAGGAACTCCACCAGATATTGTTTCTAAAGGAATCGAAGAAGAAACCGAAAAAGCCATTATGATGAATGAAATAATGCATTTAAAGCCTCGAGATCGTGATATTATGATTTTACGTTATGGCTTGTTAAGCAATGAGGAGTTAACTCAAAAAGAAGTTGCTGAAAAACTTGGTATATCTCAGTCATATATTTCTCGTATTGAAAAGAAAGTTATTAAACGATTAAAAACACTTGTTAACTACAATTAAATTTACTATAATTTAATGTAGAATAGGAGTGATTAATAATGGCCAAGTTATACTTTAGATATGGCTCAATGAATAGTGGAAAAACAGCCCTTTTGCTTCAAGCAGTACATAATTATGAAGAGCAAGGAATGCATGTAATAGTTGCTAAACCAGCCAAAGATACCAAAGGAGATGATCATTTAGTCTCAAGAATTGGTTTAAAAAGAAAAGTTGACTATTCTTTTACTAAAGAAGATGATATCTTTAAATATATGAAAAAACAAAAAAAGAAAATAAGTTGTTTATTCATTGACGAAGCCCAATTTTTAGAACCAATTCAAGTTGATGAATTAATGCAAGTAGTTGTAAATCTAAATATTCCGGTCATTTGTTATGGATTGCGTACAGATTTTCAAACAAAAGGTTTCCCTGGTTCAACAAGACTACTTGAAATAGCCCATACTATCGAAGAAATGAAAACAATTTGCACTTGTGGCCGAAAAGCCATGTTTAATGCGAGAAAAGTAAATGAAAAATTTACTTTAAAAGGAGAACAAGTCGCAATTGATGGAGAAAACAAAGTAACGTATGAACCTCTTTGCCCACATTGTTATTATGAAAAAGTGGCAATCAAAACAGATGATTAAAGCAAACTGCATCTTTTTAAGGTGTAGTTTTTATTTACAAAACAACAAAAATATGTTATAATACAAGCCAATTGATAAAGGGGTTATGTATATATGGTGGAAGATAAATTTATAAACTTTTTAATTGCATATTATAATGAACATAAAACAATAAGTGATATCCCTCGAGACTTAATTGTCAATTACAAACAAGAACCATTAAAAATAGGTGAGTTTTTAGGCGCAATTCGTCGTCAACACCGCTTATATATAAAAGGAAAAAGTGATAGAGGGTGCAAAAGTCCACTAACATTAAGTAGATATAAAGCCTTAGATGAAATGAATTTTATTTGGGAACCAAGCACCGTAAAACAACAAGCCTTAGAAGAACGTGATCCCGCTCTTGAATTTGTAATTGCATACTACGATCAACACCACACCTATGAAAATCTACCAGAAGAAGTAGAAATTGATGGTAAAAAACTAAATATTAGAGCCTTTCTTTCTCATATTAGAACAAATCATAAACGTTATCTATCAGGACAAAATCTAAAAGGAAGTAACTCATCTTTAGCCCTAAAAAGATATGCCGAACTAGATAAAAGGAATTTTGACTGGGAACCAAAATTACGTAAACAAAGAGAATTTGAAGAAGATGACAAATTCATTAGATACTTAGAAGGTTACTTTCAAGAAAATGGTACCCTTGAAAACGTACCCAAAACAGTCACTTTCGAAGACGAAACCTTAAACATTGATAATTTCTTATCAGATAGACGCAAAAAGCATCGTAAAAAAGAACTAAATCCCGAATATAAACCATCTCAATTAGAATTAAAAAGATGGGCATCTCTAGATGCCATGGGTTATGATTGGAACTTTCATGAAAAAAGAAAACAAGCCCTTCTAGAAAACGATCCTTTCATTCGCTATCTTCAGTGGCATTATAATGAATATGGAACAATAAATAACATAAGTCCCAAACAAGAAGTAACTTTTGAAGGTGAAACTCTTCGAATTGGTGTCTTTATAAATGATTGTCGTAAAAAACATTATGCGTATACAACTAAAAAAGTAAAGGCTGCATCAGTTAAATCACCGCTTGCTATTAAAAGATATGAAGAATTAGAAAAACTAGAAATAGATTGGCGTCCATCCGAAAGTAACTTTTCTGTTGCTAAACACGCTAAAACAAACGGATTAAGACCCAAAACTTTGAAAAAATATATTGCTAAATTTAACGGCGATATTGCAAAAGCAACTAAAATATGTCAGGCGGCTCGTCGTTACGACACACAAGTTCAACAAGGAAATTCTTCAAAGAGTCCCACATTAGAAACAATTGCCAAAGAATTTGAAGTGGATATATCCACTCTATTAAGTATACTTAATAGACCTAATCTTAGAGAAAATACATCATCTGCTCCATTAAAGTATGACACCACAACTAGCCTTAGAAAATTTTGTTTAGATAACGGTCTAAATTATACAGTAATTCAAAAAGCCATTAAACTAAAAATGAAAGGCCTTTGCCCTGATGACTTACAATCATTAATCAATCGTTGTGTTGTTGAATATAAAGTAAAAGGGCAACAAAAGCCATCAACTTGGATATATAGTAAATATGGAAACGAATTATTAGTATCACATCTTTTAATCTATTTAAACTTAGATCCAACAGCCATCTTTCACGACATGTCAAAAAATTGTCTTACTTTAGAAGAAGCCATCGAAAATAATAGTTTTCAAAGAAACTCTTCACAACAATATAATTACTTAGAACCATTATTTCACGACCTAATTGCCTTTTATAAAAGAGTAGATAACAGTGAAGAATACACCCCAGAAACCGCTCCAAACGCAATTGTTACTTTCTTTGAAGGATTAATTGAAAACTATAACTTAACTAAAGAAGAATTCCAAATACTCCAATCAAGTTTTATTCAATACACTAATTCTATAGAACAATATAAACTATTTAACGTTGGTTTTGAAAAAGCTCCTGAAAAAAGAGTAGCCAAAATTCTTGCTTACAAACTAGATGACGATGAAATTGAAGAAGCATTCTTTATGCCGTTACACTTTGATCAAAAAGTTTTAATTGGTCGCGATAGTGAATTATATAAACGACGAGTTTTATTAAAAAATCTAACCGTATGCTGGAATCTTTTATCACCAGAAGAACAACTAGAACGAAGAAAACATTACAGCCTAACAGGTGAAGAATTAAACTATATCACTGAAACTAGAAAGACAATTGATCAAACCAAAGCCAAAATCAAAACAAAATAAAAGTTCTCTATTAAGATGCCTACTAAAACAGCATCTAATCAATATTGAGAACTTTTTTCTATGTATTCTTCGCCCAAAATCTGGTAAGAATAATTACTAAGGATATCAATATCATTTTTTAAAATTAATATTGTATATGCAACATCCTCAAAATAGTCTTTATTAAGAATAGTTGCATTTTTTAGTACATACTCCAAAGCCTTCTGTTCATCATAATTAACATGTACTAAAACTTTATATCCTTCTTCAACTTCCACTGTTTTTGCATTAATAATTGCTTCTCTAACACTCTTAGAATATGCTCGTACTAAACCACCCGCCCCAAGTTTAACACCTCCAAAATATCTAATCGTAATTGCTAAAGTATTAATCATTTGCTCTTTTTCCAAAACGTTAAGCATCGGCATTCCCGCGGTTCCACCTGGTTCACCATCGTCACTAGATTTTTTGAACATTTTTGTAATATATGCATAACAATAATGTGTAGCCTTAGGATATTTTTCCTTCACATCAGCAAATATTTTATCTGTATCCGTATCATCAAAAACACTAATCAACAATGTAATAAACCGCGAATTTTTAATAATAATTTCGTTAACAGAGTTAAACTTTACAGTTTTCATTGTATCACCTAAAAATATTATACTTTAAATAATAGTTTATTTCTAGTATCTATGTTATAATCTAAAAGAGGAGAGTGTAAAAATGTTTAGAAGAAAAAAAGATACCGAACTAGATTACACCAGCTTAAATGAAATACTTAAAATAGGTAGTAAACTGTCAGAAATATTTTATGTTATCGCCATTATTGCTATTATCTTGCTAGGTACATATTTAATAAAAGAGTGGGGAATTTTAAAATTTATTGGCGAGTTTTTAGGAGTAATTTCTCCAATATTCATAGGCTTTATTATCGCCTGGCTATTTGATCCATTAGTTAGATGGCTTCAAAATAAAAAAATACCTCGAATACTAGGTTGTATCATTGTATATTTATTAATTCTATGTGGATTAGTTTTATTACTATACTTAATAATACCAACCTTTATAGACCAATTAAAAGATTTTGTCGGAACAATACCAGACCTAATTAAAGATTTATCACTCATACTTGATAGATTCTTTGAAAGTTTTGCTAATAAAACCGATATAAATATATCTAATATTAAGACAGATGTTTATAGTGCATTAGAAAACTTTAGTGTTTCTCTAACTACAAACATTCCAAGTGCAGTCTTAAATATTGGTAAAAATTTAGTAGGTGGAACCATTTCCTTTGCTTTAGGACTAATGATTGGTTTTTATATGTTATTTGATTTCAATAAACTAAATGAACATATTACTAACGTTCTACCTAAAAAATGGCGTAATTCTTATAAAGAACTAGGTTCACGATTAAATGATTCTCTACGTGACTATATTCAAGGATTATTATTAATAATGTTAATTGTCTTTATAACTCAAAGTGTTGGACTTACATTAGCCGGTCTAAAGGCACCTTTAATTTTCGCCTTATTCTGTGCCTTAACTGATGTCATTCCTTATTTTGGACCATATATAGGAGCAATTCCAGCCGTAATCGTTGGTTTTGCAACCGATCCAATTACAGGAATTTGCGTAGTAGTTGCCATTCTAGTAGTTCAATTACTAGAAAATAATTTCTATCAACCATTAATTATGGGGCATACTATGAAACTACATCCTGTAACAATTATGCTTGGCCTATTGCTTTTCCAACATTTCTTTGGTATCATAGGAATGATAGTTGCTACCCCTGTAATCGCTGGATTAAAAGTAATTTTCAATTATCTTAATGAAAAATATAATATCATCGGTAAATTAACTGGTGAAGAAGCAACTAATTAAAAATAAAATCATCAATATAAAACAAAGAACAAAGATGAGTACTAAATAATTTATGTTTTAGAGAACTTGTGGTTGGTGCAAACAAGTACATAAACTTAGGAAGCTACTTTGGGAGTTTTATCGGCAACAACCGTTATTTAAATTAAGACCAAGATAGGATGGTACCGGGCTAAATAGTCCTCCTAATCGTGGTCTTTTATTTGGTTAAAGGAGAAGAATATGAAATTATACATAATAGGTGGGAAAGCCAAAAGTGGTAAAAATACTTTAGGAAAATTTATAAGAGAGGAATTAAAAGAATACGGTTATAAACCATGTGTTATGCACATTACAAGTCCTTTATATTCCTACGCTGAAAATTATTTTGAATGGAATCAAAATAGTGATGAAAAACCAAGAGAATTTCTTCAAAAAATGGGTATTGAAATAATCAAAGAAAAGTTAGGAAAAAAGACCTTTCTTCTAGATAGGTTATCAGAAGATATCGAAATACTACAGGAGTTTTTTGATACATTTATTATTGTCGATGCTCGACTAAAAGAAGAATTTTATTACTTTCAAGAAAAATATTCAGATGTTGTCTCAATAAAATTAGAACGAAACGATTTTAAATCAAATCTTACTACTTCAGAACAAGCCCACATAACAGAAAATGATTTAAATAATTACAACGAATTTGATTATCTTGTAAAAAACACTGGAATTATCGAATTAAAACAACAAGCCAAAGACATTGTTTTAAAAGAGGAGGTGGAATAATATGCATAAACTAATTGCTGTAGTAGGTATGGCAGGAAGTGGAAAATCAATTGCAACTGACTACCTACAAGAACAAGGATGGACAAAAATTTATTTTGGAGGAGCCATCTACGAACGTATGAGACAAGAAAAAATCGAAATAACTCCCGATAGTCAAAAAGAATTCAGAGAAAATATCAGAAAAAAATACGGCATGGGAGCAGTCGCCATTCTCTTACAAGACCAAATTGAAGAATCATATAAAAAGGGTAATACAGTTTTAGATGGTCTTTATTCATGGGATGAATATAAAATTCTCAAAGAAAAATTTCCAGATAATCTAAAACTAATTTGTGTCTGTTGTGATAAAAAGATAAGATATGAACGAATTAGTAAAAGAGTAGATAGACCATTCAATCGCGATGAAATAATCACAAGAGACCTATCAGAAATAGAAAATCTTGCCAAAGGTGGCCCAATAGCCTATGCAGATTACTATATATTCAATAATGGAGATTTAACAGACTATATTAATCGATTAAATGAAATACTAGATGACATCGATAAAAATGAAGGAGAGATATAAAATGAAGTACATGAGCCATAACGAAATTCGTAATACATGGTTTAAATTTTTTAAAGAAAAAGGACATAAACTATTTGAAAGTGCCCCATTAGTTCCAATTAATGATGATAGTCTATTATGGGTAAATGCAGGTGTAACACCATTAAAAAAATATTTTGACGGAACAGAAGTACCAGAATCAAGACGCTTAATGAGTATACAAAAGTGTATTCGTACTAACGATATCGAAAATGTTGGAGTAACTAAAAGACATCAAACATTCTTCGAAATGATGGGAAATTTCTCAGTAGGGGACTATTTTAAAAATGAAGCAATCGCTTTTGCCTTTGAACTACTAACATCACCTGAATATTTTGCTATTGATAAAAACTTACTTTATGTAACCATCTATTCTAATGATGAAGAAGCAAAAAAAAGATGGATAGAAGTAGGTTTAGATGAATCACACATCATCCCTTTAGATGGTAATTTCTGGGAAATAGGAGAAGGCCCATGTGGACCAGATTCTGAAATCTTCTTCGATAGAGGAGTAGCCTATGATAAAACAGGCGATGCCCTAGCAAGATTTAGAAAAGATGAAGATCAAGAACGCTATGTCGAAATCTGGAACAATGTTTTCTCTCAATTCAATTCTAAAGAGGGTGTACCTAGAGAAAACTATCAAGAACTTCCAAGCAAAAACATCGATACTGGAGCCGGTCTAGAAAGATGGTGTTGTATCTTCCAGAATGTTGATTCTAACTTTGAAACAGATCTTTTTAAACCAATAATTACCCACATCGAAGAATTATCAAATGCCAAATATACAGGTCAAAAAGAATATAAAATCATCGCCGATCACATTCGTGCTATTACTTTCGCTCTAGCAGATGGTGCCTGTTTCGAAAACGTTGGTCGTGGTTATGTACTAAGAAGATTACTACGTCGTAGTGTTCGTTTTGGAAAACACTTAGGGTTCAAAGAACCATTTATGTATAAAATTGTTTCTGATGTAGTAGACGTTATGAATGATGCATATCCATATTTATTAGAAAAACGTCCAATCGTTGAAGCAACAGTATTAGAAGAAGAAAAACTATTCTTAAAAACTCTAGAAGCCGGCGAAAGACGCTTAAAAGAACTAGTAAAAGAGTCTCATGACGGATATATTAGCGGAGAAGAAGCCTTTAAATTATATGATACATATGGGTTCCCATTTGAATTAACAGAAGAATATTTATCTGAATTAGGATATAAAGTTTCAAAAGAAGAATTTGATAAGTATATGGCTGCTCAAAAAGAATTAGCCAAGAAAAATGCAAAAAATAAAACCCAAATGGCCTCTCAAAAAAAAGTTCTATTAGATTTCAAAGATGAGTCTCAATTTGTTTATGGAATTTATCGTTTAAAATCAAATATTTTGGCCATTTTCTCTAAAGATGAAATAGTATCTACAATTGATCATGATTGCTACATTGCCGTTAATAGAACTTGTTTTTACGCTGAATCCGGTGGCCAAGTTTCAGACACAGGTATGATTGTTGGTAAAAATTTCAAAGCAAGAGTTTTAGAAGTATTTAAAGGGCCAAACAGTCAACATATTCATAAAGTTAAACTATTAGATGGAACTATTTCAATCGGTGATGAATGCGAACTAGTAATTGATAAAGATCGTCGTAAAAAAATTGAATGTAACCATTCAAGCGTTCATATCTTACAACATTCTCTTCAACAAGTAGTATCTAATTCAATTCATCAAGCAGGAAGTTATGTAGATGATGAAAAACTACGCTTTGACTTCACATATTCTGGTAAAATGACTGATGAAAAACTTTTAGAAGTAGAACAATTTGCTAATGACATGATTAAGGAAGAATTAATCGTATCTACTGAAATCATGCCTCTTGATAAAGCCAAACAATTAGGTGCCATGGCATTATTTAGTGAAAAATATGGTGAAACAGTTCGTGTTGTAAAAATTGGTAAATCTATCGAATTATGCGGTGGTACACATGCCACTAACACTAAAGATATTAATTCTTTAGCAATCTCATCATGTGAATCCAAAGGTTCAAATATCTACCGTATTGAAGCAGCAACTGGTGATAGAATTGAATCAACTTTATATAACATCATAAAACCTTATAATGATGAAATGATTAAATTATTAATGAAAGCCCGTGAGATTTTAGAAGAAGCACGCAATAATGGTATAAAATTAGAATTTAACGTTGATATTGATAATTCTAAATCAACTTCATATAAAGACATTATTTTCAATAAAAATGAACTTCAATATATCCAACAAGAAGTAAAAGAATTAGAAAAGAAATATTTTGAATTAAAAGAAAAGCAAACTCTAGAAAATCTAGACATTTATTTAGAACATCTAAAAGATTATAATGGAACAATGGGTATCATTATGGAAGTACACAATAAAGATATCAATCTTTTAAAATCTGTTGCGGATAGTTTAGTAAATAAAGTTGGTGAATGTTTTGTATTCTTTGTAAATATTAAAGATAACGGAAGTATTAATTTCTTAGCACGTAGTACAAGTAGAATAAACGCAGGTCTAATCGTAAAAGATGCCTCAATATCAAGTGATGGTAACGGTGGTGGAAGTCCAACCTTTGCTCAAGGTGGAGGAAAAACAACAGAAGCACTCGACAAAATATATGAACATATAGAGAAAGTACTTCGTAATGAATAATAATTATTTATTAGAAAGTCCGGATTACTTATCTATTCAAAATGAAATAGCTGAACTAGTAAAGAAGAATTCCTTCCAAAATTCAGCTATTTCTATCTATGATTTAGAAGAAACACTTTTAGAAAAAGCCTTAGAAGACTTAGATACCTATAGTTTTCTAACAAGCAAAAAAGTTATTATCATTAAAAATATAGAAACTCTAAATCAAGAAGAATTTCAAAAAGACTTAAAACATTTATACCAGTATTTAGATAGTCCTAATACAGATAATTTACTATTTATTACTAGTAGAAAATTAAATAACACTTTAAAAATTACAAAAGAATTAAAGAAAAAATGTACATATATTGAAGTCACAATGAATCCACTTGATTTTGCCAAAAAAGAATTAAAAGACTACAAGCTTTCATCGGGGGTATTAAATTTATTAATAGAATATTGTAAAGATGATATTACAAAATTAAAAAATGAATGTCTAAAATTAAAAACATACAAATTTGATGAAAAAGAAATAACTAAACAAGATATTGAAGAAATATGCATTGAAAAATTAGGCGATTCAACTGATTTAACGTTTTCTTTTTCTAGAACTTTAGCCGAAAGAAATAAAAAAGAAGCCCTATTAAAGTATAAAGAGCTATTAAACTATAATATTGAACCATTAAATATTATTGGTCTTCTTGCAAGCCAAATAAGAATTATGTATCAAGTTAAAGTTTTAGAAGATAAAGGTATGCGTTCTAACGAAATAGCAACCACTCTAGGAGAAAAACCATTTAGAATTCAAAAAACAGCTGAATTAACACGCTACTATACAGCAAAAGAACTCCTAGAATTAATGATCAAACTTCAAGAAATAGACATTCAAATAAAAACAACTGATATCGATCCTAATTCATTAATAGAATTATTTATATTAAACATATAAGTTGTAAAATTTATACAATTTATATGTTTTTAATTCAATAGAGTAGGAGTAGTAATAAATAAAAAATTGCATAATACTAAGATCTTATTAATTAATCAAATATCAAAATCAAAAAGTAGAAATCAACATAAATGAAATCTACTTTTTATTTTGCGCATTTTTAATTTTTTCTAACTTATCATATATCTCTTTAATTTGTTTTTCATAACCAATATCTTTAGGAAAATAATACTTTTTATTTTTAATTTTATCAGGAAGATATTGTTGTATAACATATGCCCCCTTATAATCATGTGGATATTTATAATCTTCTGAATCAGTCTTTATATGAGCAGGTATACTTCCGACATTTCCATTTTCTATATCCAAAAGTGCATTATCCAATGCAACATGAGCCGTATTACTTTTCGGAGAAAGTGCCATTTCAACTATAATTTCTCCTAAAGGAATTCTCGCCTCAGGCAAACCAACTCTTTCTGCTGCATTAATAGCCGCATCAACTCTTGGACCAATAGCCGGATTTGCCAGTCCAATATCCTCATAGGCAATAACACTCATTCTACGATATATTGAATCAAGATCCCCCTCAGCAATTAGTCTTGCTAAGTAATGTAACGCCGCATCAACATCACTACCACGAATAGATTTTTGGAAACCACTTAAAACATCGTAATGTCCATCACCATCTTTATCTGAGAAAAAAACAGGTTTACTATTAATCATTCTAATTTTCTCTTCAGATATTTTTTTGTCATCTGTAGAATAAAAAGCAATCTCTAACAAATTATAAGCATATCTAAGGTCATTTCCAGAGAGTTTTGCAATCAATTTAATACTTTCCTCATCAATTTCAATTCCCTCTAAATCAGGATGTTTTATAGCCTTATTAAGCCCCTCGATAATATCACTTTGTTCTAATTCATGAAGTTCAAATAATTGACATCTACTTCTAATAGCCGGATTAATTGCATGATACGGATTAGAAGTAGTCATACCAATTAAAGTAATCAAACCACTTTCCAATTGCGGTAATAAAACATCTTGCTTATCCTTATGAAGTCTATGAATCTCATCCATCACCAAAACCATTTCCCCATACATTTTAGCCTCTTCAATCACCACATCTAAATCTTTTTTTGAATTAGTAGTTGCATTTAAAAATCTATGTCTAACACCCATATCTTTAATCAATGCATTCGCAATAGAAGTCTTTCCAATTCCTGGTTTTCCATATAATATCATAGAAAATAACTTTTTATTTTTAACCAAATTAGTAATAATTTTCCCATCACCAATTAAATGTTTTTGTCCAATAACCTCATTCAAAGAGTTTGGAGCCAGTTTTAAAGCCAAAGGTTTACTCATTTATATCACCAACATTTATTTTATCAAACTTTTATTTGGATATCTACCTATTACTTCAAAAGTTGTTTTATTTTCCATTTTAATATATAATATTAATGGTGAATAATAGTATGAATATAGAAAATGCCATCTCTGATTTTATAAACTACTGTACTTTTGAAAAAGGCTTAAGTGATAGAACAATCGCCTCATACCAAAATGATCTTAATGTCTATTGTGACTTTTTAAAAAAACGCTATATTACCTCAATAAAAGAAATAGAAAGTAGTAACATAAAAGATTTTTTAAAAGACCGAAACGATAAAGAAAAAACGACAACCATTGCCCATAATTTAACAGTAATAAAAAACTTCCACACATATTTATTACGCCAAAATCTCGTTAAAACAGACGTTTCAGAATTCATCGAAAGACCAAAATTAAGAAAAACTCTTCCAAAAACATTAAGTGTTGAAGATATTGATAAATTACTTGATATACCACTAAATACGGTATTTGACTATCGTAATAAAGCTATGTTAGAATTAATGTACGGAACTGGTTTACGAGTAAGTGAGATTGTAAATTTAAATGTTACAGACATTGATTTAACAAATTGTATTATCAGAATCATGGGTAAAGGAAATAAAGAAAGAGAAGTACCTCTTGGAGAATATTGCATCTATTATTTAAATTTATATCTAGAAAAACGTCGTGAAATGTTAAAAGGAAAAACTTCAAACAAATTATTTTTAAATAACCACGGTCAAGGTATGACAAGACAAGGTTTCTTTAAAAATTTAAAAAGTATTTTACAAGAAAAAGGTTTAAATAAAGAAGTATCACCCCACACACTTAGACACTCATTTGCTACGCATTTAATTAATCGTGGAGCCGATTTAAGAAGTATTCAAGAGATGTTGGGACATGCCGATATTTCCACAACAAAAATATATACCCGAGTAAGTGATGATAAAGTAAAAGAAGACTATAATAAATTTCATCCTAGAAGTCATAAATAAAGGAGATGTAACTATGAAATTTAAACGTATATTTTTAATAGTATTAGATTCAGTAGGAGTAGGTGAAACATCTGATGCATTAAATTTTGGTGATGGTGGAGCAAATACATTAGGACATATCAATGAAAAATGTGATTTGTTTATTCCGAATTTAAAAAAGATAGGTTTTTTGAACACTCTAAACATGAACGAAACAGATAATGTAGAGGCCTATTATACAATTGCAAAACCAATAAATGCCGGAAAAGATTCTTTAAATGGGCATTATGAAATGATGGGAATAAAAAATGAAATTCCCTTTAAAACTTTTAATAGCGGTTTTCCTTATGATATTCTAGCCGGTATCGAACAAGTAACTGGACGAAGAGTTATTGGAAATAAATGCTGTACAGATGATTCAATCATTCAAGAATTAGGAGAACGTCAAGCAAGTTATGGCTCATTAATTGTCTATACATCTGCCGATTCAGACCTACAAGTTGCCGCTCATGAAGATAGTATTCCAATCGCTACACTTCATCAATACTGTGAAAAAATCAGAACATTAACTTTAAAAGATGAATGGAGAGTAGGAAGAGTAATTGCCCGTCCTTTTACCGGTACACCTGGAAAATATAAATTTCTTCATACAAGTAGAAAAGATTTCGCAATCAAACCACCTGCTAGAAGCGTTTTAGATAATTTACTTGATAACAGTTATAATGTAATAGGTATTGGTAAAATAAACGATATTTTTGACGGACAAGGCATTAATAAATTAATAAAAGCCTCATCAAATTCTGAAGCAATTAATAAGCTTACAGACATTATGGATAAGTCATTTACAGGACTATGTATGGTTAATCTCGCCGATTTTGATACATTATATGGGCACACCAGAGATTTCGAAGGATATGCCCATGCCATAGAAGAATTAGATGTAGATATTCCAATAATTTTAAATAAATTAGAATTAGACGATTTATTAATAATAACTGCTGATCACGGAAATGATCCAACATTCCCTGGTAATGATCACACAAGAGAGAATGTACCAGTAATCTTATATAGTAGAAATTTTAAAAAAAATAAGCGCCTACCAATTTTTGAAACATTTGCTGATATTGGAGCCACTATTGCAGATAATTTTGATGTTGAATTACCTCCTATTGGAAAATCAATTTTAGATGAACTAGAGTAGGAGTAGTGTAGTAGAGAAGCCGTAAATAAAAAATCACTAAAAAAGGGGAGGCATCCCCTCTTTTTTTACTCAGAATCTGATTGTACTTCATACTCATTATCATTAATATTTGACTGTGTCTCTTTAAAACTTTGGCACACAGTTTCACAAACATCGTGACATTTATCATTATCACAACTACAACTAATACATACTTCTTCTAATTGACAGGTCCCCTCTTCACAATTATTGTAATTGCAAGAAGACACATTACATTTTATATTAGAATTACTTTTAACTTTCTTTTTACTCATATTATCCCTCCATTATTATAATGAATCAAAATACAAAAAATATACAAGTTTAATATTTTAAATCGAGATAGATAATCATCCATCTTTTTGAATCTAAATTGCTTAAAATGCATCCTAATAATTTTAGATGAAGAACTATCCATCAAGATAAAACTAAATTAACTAAAATCAACTTAAACAAAATTAAATATAGAAGTGATAGTCTAAAATAGTCTAAAAAAATAAATATCTTTAATCAAAGCAACAACAATATAATAAATAATATATAAATATTAATTTACAAATAAAAAAATAAAATTTTAGTTAAATAAAAAAACATATATTATATATGGTATAATTAAATAATAAAAAATATT
>CAYXZZ010000037.1:0-14339 GCA_964470055.1 uncultured Mycoplasma sp. | reverse complement strand
TATCTTGTAAATAGTCTTACACCTCCTCATAAAATCTCTAATTGATTTTACAATTATATTTTAATATTTCTTGGTTGCTAAAATCTACTTTTTGACCTTAACAAAGCCACCTAATTTCCAAACAAAAATAAAAAAAGCATATAAGCATTGAGCCTATATACTATTTTTTTCTTTTCTTATCTACTACAATAGCAACAACAATTACTACAACAGCAACTATTGCAAAAATACCTATAGCCATTTATTATACACACCTTTCTTAAACTTATTTTTTCTTTTTCTTGCTAATAAAGAAAAATACTCCACCAACAATAGCAACGAAGAAAATTATTTTTTTCAAAGGGCTTACAAAACCTCTATTATTGTTAAACAATGAAAATAAGAATAGAAGAATAAGCACTATTGCTATTATCAAAGCCAAGTGATTTTGAAAGAAATTACCACTTGAACTCTTATTGCTTGTGGTAGGTGCATTTTCTACGTTGTTTTTGTCATAAGTGCTTATATTACCAACTATACATCTACCTGTTGAGCCTGTCCAACTTCCTTTTGTTAATATTTCAATAACGGTCAATTCATCAGTTGCTTTAACCTCAAATTGTTTTCCGTCTTGTTCTTGTGAGGTAGAGGTAGTTATAGGAGCAGCCATTGTATTTATACCATTAGTAGCAACAATAGTACTTTGATTTTTCACTTGTGTTATTGTGCTGATATAATGAGTTCCAATAGGCACCTCTATTTCTATGCTTTTATTACCACCAACACCAATTTGTCCTACGGGTTGATTATCAATAAAAACACTACACCTTAAAGCGAGACCACCACTTTTAATAATTCTAACTTTCTTTTTTTCTTTTTCAATAGGGCAACCACAATTCATACAAGCATTTGCCTTATCACTTATTTCTTTTCCACACTCTTGGCACTTAATTAAAGCCATAACATCGTACTCCTTTCATTATAATTATACCACAAAATCAAACCACCAGTGCATATAATTATAACTGATAGTTTGAAATAATATTATTGGGTGGTAATGTGAGAGATAAACCACAATTTCACGATGACTACTATTATTATAATATTGTTAGATTAAATATAAAGAAATATAGAAAACTTGCTAACTTAACACAACAGGAGTTAGCCGATATGGTAGAGGTAACTATGCACTATATTTCTCAAATTGAGAGTGGTAATCCTAACAAATATTTCACGTTAGTAGTTATTGGTAGAATAGCCGATGCTTTAAATATTGATATTAGAAAATTATTTGATGACACCGGTATAGATGATTAAATAGTATAATTGCCGTTATGCTATTTTTTTCTTTCTATCTTTTTTTGTGGAGTTATCATTTATTGGCTCTTGTAATTTTGCTATATCTTGTATTTCTTCGGCTATATCTTCATAGAGTTTCATAATCTTTTGTTCTATAGCCTCAAGTTTTTCATTGTAGGCTTTCATTTTCTTTTTTTGAAAACTAAAAGGTTTATCTTCTAACAATAATTCTCTTTCTTTTGTGTAATACTTAACTTGGTTTTCTAAAAAGTTCAAAGTTATTTTACTTCCCTCTATGGTGTAGTTAGTTAATACATCTAATAGTTTTAAGTTTAAAGCCTCATCATCTTTTTGTTTTGCTTTCATTTTTCCTCCTTCATGTACTATTTTAACATAAAACCCTTAAAACTACATATATTAAATGTAGTACATTAACTAAATGTTCGTTAGATAATGGTTTTGGTGAGGGATATATGAAAATCAATAAAGATGATAACAAGTATATCTATGTAATCGTTGGAAAGAACATTAGAAGAATTAGAAAAGAAAAAGGCTTAACACAAGTTCAATTAGCCGACCTAATTCAATACAACGAGGGTACAATTGCTAATATTGAAAATAGTAGTTATCAAACATTTAGTTTAGAGTTCTTATATGTTATATCTAAAAAGTTAGATGTACCTATGGTTGAGTTCTTTAAAGACATAGATTAAAGTAAAAAGTGATAGATTTGTTCTATTGCTTTTTAAATACCTTTATTTGCTTGTTTTAGCCACCATAGAAAGCCGATATAACGAAGTTTGATACAATATACCACGTAAAGAAAACAAGCCTTAAAATCAAAATAAATGCTTATATCAAAAAAAGAGATAGCCACGATTTTTGGGCTATCATTATATAAAATTATTCCTTAAAATATTATTTGCCACGACCTTTCTTTTAGTTTGTTTTGGGTATAGGAGTACCATAAAACAAGTACTTTATTTATTGTGTAGCAATTAACTTTTGTTAGTAGTTGCTACATTTTTTGTTTGTGTTTGGTTCATCATTGATTTAGTAGTAGTTAAGATGTCCCCATAATCTTGTATGAAATCACTATATAAACTTACAACAGCATTGTATATTCTTTCAATACGAAGATTAAAAGAGTTAGGAGATTTGTTTGGCTTTGTTCTACTTTCTAAATATCTATAAAACAAGTCGTATTCAATGCCACTTAATCTCTCTCCGGTATAAGTAAACAATGCACTCTTAACTATCATTTTCTTCATATAATCAACCGACTTTTTTTGTTTGTCATCATTTTTGTTATCAGACAAATAAATCTTTTTTTCTTTTGGTTTATCTTTGTTTTTTTGTTCTTCGTTATTCATAATTACTCCTTTCGTACTAATGCTTTGAAAAAATAATCTAATCAGTACGAACAAAAAGAGTTAATCAACAAAATCTTGCCAATTTCGTTTTAAGTTAATACTTGATATAGTAAAAATACCTTGCTTTGCATAATATTTCATACTTCTTGCAACTTCCCATTTAATATCATCTAAAGAGTTTGGGTTATTAACAAGTCTTTTGTACCATACTTTTAAATGGTCGTAGATACTTCTACACTTACTATCAATACTATTCACTATATCTTGATTTTCTTCTAAATAGTTTTTCACGAACTCAATACTTGTTATATAACTATCATTTACTTCGTAAGTATTTACTAAAGAACTATTAAATCTTTCTAATGTAGAGTAAGATAGATAAACGTGTTTTAAAAATAATTCTTGATTACCACATCTATTGAATAAATCTTGATTATAATTATAAAGTGCCATCACATTTTTTGGGCTTGTGTAAAAGTTGGTAGAAGTAGGACACTTCTTACCTCTATAACCATATATTAACATAGTTTTAACTCCTTTCGTACGTTGTATATGTTCCGGAACAACTAAATCTTAACAAATAAAGAACTTAATTGATAGATATTATAACACATTTTTTGCATTGTTGGTGTTCGTTTTTTGTTTGGTGTCTTAAATAACAAAAAAAATAGAGTGATAAAACACTCTATAAGTACTTATAACTAATGAAGTGATAAAAGTCTTACATTATTTTGTGAAAAAAGTGTTAAAAGATAAGTTAGGTCAAACACGTTCCTTGTTAATCTATCAATACTTAAGCATATAATAGTATCAATTTTTTTGTTGTTTATATCTTGTATTAAATGCTCCATAGTTTTTGACTGCATACTTGTACCTGTTCTCTTATCTTTATATATGTTGATAGTGCTAAAAGTACAAGGGTTATCTTCTAAAAAGTCTTTACATACCATTTCTTGTAAGTCTCTTTCATCATTTCTTGTATAAATTGCTATTCTTTTCAAATCTAATGTATCTTTTAAATCATCATAAGTATAAATACTCTCAAAAACATCTAAATTAATTCTCATTTTTTTACTCCATTTCTAAAATTATTTTCTTTTCGTTCCGGAAACAACTAAATCATACCAAACTATGAAAAAACTTAATAGATAGTTTGCTTGATTTTTACTTGTTTTCGTGTTCGCTTTTTGTTTGGTGTCAATAGCCTCAAAAAATGGCTAATTTTGTGCTAATTTCATCAAAAACGTAGCTCCTTTTGACTTTTTGTACCAAAAATTGTATATCTTGAACGTGTCTCATTCCCTTTTATTGATTGGGTTTGTCTATTTTATACACTTATGTATGGGTCAACCGGACCTGCAGGTGATGCAGCTACAATAGAAATTGGAACTACAACTACAGGTGACGCTGGAACAGATGCTACAGTTGTTAACACAGGTACTGCTGAAGCAGCAATCTTTGAGTTTACTATACCGCAGGGGGCAACTGGTGCAACAGGGCCTACTGGAGCAGCGGGTGGAGTATTGAATTATGCAGATTTTTATGCATTAATGCCACCTGATAATGCAGCAACCGTTGCGCCTGGAACAGATGTTAGTTTCCCACAAGATGGACCAAATAGTGGAACAGATATTTCTAGAACTGGGGCAAGCACATTTAATCTAGGATTAATAGGAACTTACCAAGTTTTATTTCAAGTAAGTGTAACCGAGGCAGGTCAATTAGTATTAACATTAAATGGTGATGACCTAGACTATACAGTTGTAGGTAGAGCAACTGGAACTAGTCAAATTATTGGTATGGCTATTGTTACAACAACTGCAACTAATTCTGTTTTAACAGTGAGAAATCCAGCCGATAATGCATCCGCACTTACTATTACATCAACAGCAGGTGGTACTGAGCCGGTCTCTGCACACCTTGTTATTACGCAAATTCAATAACTACACAGTTAATAATGGAATAAATATAAAAATAAAAGTGTCACTAATAACCTTTAACAACTGGAGCCACTGGTTTAACAGGGGCAACAGGACCTACTGGGCCTACCGGCACATGTGAATGTCATTATCAATCAACAGGTCAATTAGTTACAAATGGAACTATGGAATACCTAAGTGATGACAAGCCAGCAAACTGAGCACTCATTAATCCAAATAAAATTCAATCAATAAGTGTTCAAGGCCGAGTACATTCTAGAAACTATTCTGTAAGCCTTTTTGATGGAGCAGCAATCGAACAAACGATTCCAGTTCTTGAAGGTGGATGTTACTATCATTCTTTGATAAAGGTGAAGGAAGTCAAGTTGGTATGACAGCAACCGTTACATTCCAAACACCTAATGGACCAGTAAGTGGTGGAACAATAACAGTTCGTGAACAAGACATTGTTAACAATAACAAAATTTTTGCTCACTACAAATTAGTTACAACCACATCTCCTATAGACACAACTGGAATCACAATAAAAATTGCAGTTCCTGCCCAAGGAAATCAATCGTTAGATATTGATGATATCTCATTAACAACAATCTAAAAGCTAATTTCAATTGACACGTAAATTATTACGTGTCTTTTTCATATTCTCCATTTAAAAACCATATACTTACATAAAAGGAGCCTAAACTATGAAAATATGTGTTTATGCAATTTCTAAAAATGAAGAAGCCCATGTCAAAAGATGGGTAGAATCTATGAAAGAAGCCGATGAAATCTACTGTCTAGATACCGGCTCAACTGACAATACAAAAGAATTACTTGAAAGTCTTGGCGTTAAAGTCGAACAAAAAATCATTTCCCCATGGCGATTTGACGTTGCCAGAAATGAATCTTTAAACTTAGTCCCTTTAGATGCTGACATCTGTGTTTGTACTGATCTAGACGAAATATTTGAACCCGGTTGGAGAAAAAAACTTGAAGAACAATGGACCAAAAATACAACTCGTGCTAGATACAACTACAACTGGTTACTCGATGAAAACAACAATCCAAGAGTAAACTTCTACATTGAAAAAATTCATACCAGAAATAACTATAAATGGACCCATCCTGTTCACGAAGTTCTAGACTTTACTGGTGAAATTGAAAATATCATTACCTTAAGCAACATTACATTAAACCACTATCCCGATTCCACTAAATCACGTAGTTCCTACCTTCCTCTCTTAGAACTATCTGTTGAAGAAGATCCAGAAGATGATCGAAACATGCACTATCTAGGAAGAGAATATATGTACTATGGAAAATGGGATGAGGCAATCACAACCTTAAAACGTCATCTTGACTTAAAAAAAGCCACTTGGAAAGACGAGCGTGCTGCATCGATGCGATTCATCAGTCGTTGCTACAAAAATCTAGAAAACTATGCTGAAGCAAGACATTATTTAGATAAAGCCATGAAAGAAGCACCACATCTTCGTGATCCTTTCGTTGAACGTGCAATCCTTGAATTCGAACAAAAAAATTACACCGATGCTGAAAAATACTGTCTAAAAGCCCTTCAAATTCGTACTCACGAAAAAACATACATTAATGAAACATTCAGTTGGGATAACACAATTTACGATATTCTATCTGTATCTTGTTATTACTTAGGAAAATTAAGTTACGCCATCTATTTTAATGACTTAGCCATAGAAATGGATCCTACTAATTCAAGACTTCTAAACAACCAAACAATATACAAAAAGCAGGAGCAACTTAACTCTCTGCTCCCGTAAATAAATCAATCGTTCCATCCTTATATGCCAAATAAACCTTATTCCAAATAACACTTTCTACAAATCTAGACTTCTTTGGATGCATTAAATATCTAATTGTTAGTTCCACATGATTATCAACTAACTTTGTATAAATAATTGGATCATACTGATTAAAATAAATCCTATTAGAATTATTAATACTATTAATCTGTTCTTTCATCTTCTTTGGAATACTTTTAACTACTTCCAATTCATTAACAATCTTATATAACATCTGTTTATTACTACTCAAATCACAATCTAACTTAACCTTAACTGTAATCTCATCCCAAACATATTTAAATCCTTTAGTAATATTCTTAACCGGTTTTGAAAAAACAACAGAATTTGGAAAAGCAATTACAACTCCAGTAGATTGTCCTCTTTCTTCCTTATTTGATACCTCCAAAATCTCAAAATCTAATGAAGAAATGCTCATTACATCTCCCTTTATCCCATCAATCTCAATTCTATCCTCTACTTTAAATGGCTTTTTCATTTGAATATAAAGTCCACAAAAGAAATTTAAAATCAATTCTCTCAAAGCAATCGTCATTGCCGCAGAAACAACACTAATCAAAGTCATTAAATTTTGAATATAATCATCCCATATAAAAAGCAAGACTAATACTTGTAAAATATTCAAAATGATTTTAAATACTTGATTAAATACAAACTCTCTTCTTCCATTAAGAAACTTCCTAAATATTAAAGATACAACTCTTTTTACACCCCAAAACACAATAAGTACCACACTAGTTGATAAAACTAGATATAAATACAACTCATCTATCGCCGTAATCTTACTTAAATATTCACATAACTTTCTAAATAAATCCATACTATCCCCTCCAGTGACTACTAATTATACTACAATTAGTAGTTTTTTTAAATTCCAAGCCTCATCTTAAGTAACCAACTTTACAAAAATTTACATTAAAAAAAGTATCCAAAGATACTTCTATTCTTCCATAAGCCCCATTAACTCTTCAAATTTTTTCTCTTTAATCTGACCACTTTTAGCCTCTTTAATCTGACTAATCAATTCATTAATATGATTTTTCTTCCAAATTGGGAAATCATTATAATCTAATCTATCTACTACTTCTTCCAATCTTTCCTCAATAGTAACTTCCTCATCACTAATTATCTTAGAAATCATTCCTGTTCTTTCTAACTCTTCTTCATCCATTATAAATACCTCTCTTTCCCGATATTTACCTAATTATTTTAGGAAAAATTCCATACTTCCTTTACCATTACTACTTACTACATGACAAATTGCTCCATTAATAATTGTCATCTTTGGAACAACATGTCCAATATCCATATTAAATACAATTGGTATATCAACGCCTTCAAATACTTTTCTTAATGCATCTTGATAAGTCATCCCAAATTCTTCCCTCGGATACATAACTCTACCTACCAAAATACCCTTAGTATTATCAAACCATCCTGCTTCCCTAAACTGAAGTAATGTCCTATAAAAATTATCACTACTCAAAGCAAAATTATCAAAATACCAAATTATTCCATCCTCACCATACCTTTTCAAGAACTCCTTCGTTCCATCATACTTAGTTCCAATGATATCTTTAAGTACATCTAAGCATCCACCAATAATTCGTCCAGTAACATCCATTGTTCCATTAATATTTTCATATACTACTGCAGTATCTAATAAGTATCCATTCATTGTTCGACTGCTCTTATCAAATTCATATAATGGATAACTCTCTTGCCTCATAATATTTCCTTTTAAATACTCCAAACAAATCAAATTTGATTTATCTAAATTAATTGCATCAAAACTCCCCGCATTATGACCATAAATTGTCGCAATATCTAGTTTTGTCGTTACATAATATAATAACGACGTTGGATCGGACGCTCCCATTATCCATTTTGGATTACTCAAAATATTCTTTTCATCTACAAAAGGCAACATTTCAATAGCAAAGTCTCCTCCAGCAGCACACATAATCATATCCACTTGATCATTCGTAATCAAGCTATCAAACTCTTTTGCTCTATCTTCACCAGTATTAGAAACAAAATTATCTACCCTAACGCTTTCTGTTTCAACAACTTTAAACTTAGCATTCTCAATATTTTTTATTGATAAGTTAAACTCTTCTAATTTACTTCCAACTCCTGCTGAAACCGCTGTAACACCAATTGTTGAACCATTAGTTAGCCATTTGGGATACTTCATTTACCTTTGCTCTCTTTCCAACTAGTTTTTTTATAATTCCATAAACTATTAATAGAACAACTCCAATTCCAAAAACAATTAATGAACTATAAAGACATTTAGTAAAGTTAACACTCATACCAGCCTCAGCAAACATTCCAGATAGTAAAATGCTTACTAAACTTCCAAATACAACAACCAATGCGCCACACCAAGTAAGTGTATTACCCAAAGTTCTAATCCAAATATATGGTGACCATTGTAGTAATGCTGTAAGTATTAAACCCACAACACTAACAATTAACATAATGTTTCTAAACTCTTCACTAAAGAAATATCTCACACCACTAACAGTTTCTTTAACCTCTGTTGGAACACTATCTTGAATTTGAACCGCTGCTTCCTTATAAGCCTCATTAATTTGTTCTATCTCTTCACCCTGCAAACAAACTTCTATATCTTCCATCGGAAGTTCTGCACCAGTTACAGACTCAATCTTTTCTCTGTTTTCCCTAATAAACTCCAATAAATCATATCCTATATTTACACTACTAATATCAACATTCCCCTCCAAAAGTGGATTAACATATTTATCAATTAAAACCTGTATCTCTTCACTTTCCACAAATTCCTGAACTTTTTCAGTATCAATACCAGAAGTTTCAAATATCTCTACCGTCATAGGATTATTAACTAAAACAGAAGTAACTCCACCATTAATAAATCCATTCAACGAATAAGATAACAACAAACACATAACTCCAATAGATAATCCTAACTTACTTATAAGTAAACCAATAAACTTTAAACCCCTCATATCATCACCAAAACTATTATAACATGCCTAAAAACCAATATAAAATATTTTCACAAATTTTTTAAATAATCAAAAAAAGACATATCTGTCCTTAAAAATAATATTGCTTTTTATTTTCAATCAAAAATATGTCTTTATAAACCTTTAATTCAATTTTACTATTAATTTTAAATGGTTGCTTAACATCACCCAACTGATACAAAATAAATTTCAAACCATCATTAGTGCTAACTAATAATTTAACTATTTGTGCAGGCATACCATTAATCAATAAATTATCATTCATATATCCATATACAGTAGCATCTATTTTCTTACCACGCAATTCAATGAAAATATATCTGCTAGTTGGAATCATAGCAATAACAAAAGCCAATATTCCTAATAACCCAATAAATATACCAACTCCTAAAAATAAATAATTCATAGAGTCATCACTACCAATTAAAAAAATAGGAAAACTAAACATAAATGCCCCAAATCCAAAAGCAAACGCAAAAATCATCGGAAAACCAACATTCCAAAAATTAATAACCGCTTCCTTACATTCTATAACAGGATATTCCATATCAGCATATTCAGTATCAAGACCAGTAGCCACATAACAATAAGGACAAATCTCCGTCGTTAAAGGGGCTCCACAATTACTACAATGCTTTTCTTTAATATTAACCTTCATACAAATCCCGTCGAGTAGATGACTCGACTACACCTCCATTTCTTTCACTAGTGAGAGGAAGTCTGTCGTCCCTCACAGAACCGGTGCAGATTTACCGCATACGGCTCTTCATATAATCTTTATTTAAAATTATTAACATCTCTTAAGCATTGGAATTTCTAAGTAATTCCATTCTTAGATAATCTAAATATTTTATCTTGTTCTTTTGCCCTCATTTTCTTAAAGTATAATACCAAGTATATTTTAAATATTTATAGTTTTATTAAACTTGAATAATTTCCATTTACTCCATAATAAGCATTTTAAACTATAATCCTACCATTCCTTAATCGTTAATAATGGCCATTTATCTTTCCAGCGTTTCGCCCTTGTCTCATACTGTACTTTTGTAAATTCTTTCTTTACTGGTCTAACAGTCATTGAAAAAATATCATTCAGTCCATATGGACAATATACTTTAAGTTTTCCTTTCTCAAGTCTTACACCAATACAAGTAATAGTTGCTCCCCAACTCGCAATGGAATCTTCAACACTACTGTAAGGAACTCTTTCAACACCATATTTTTCTTTATACCAAATATATACTCGAGACTGATTCTTTATATCAAACTCTACATCAATCCCCTTTAGTTTCTCACTTAATTCTTTTATAATAACATCTTCTGCTTCCCAACTTTCATCTTTATCATAGTAAACAATATCAAAATCCTTTATTCCATAATTTAAATCCTTCCCATGATAATAATTAAAAACAGTTTGATTAACTCCTCCAGCACCCAAATAATAGTTTTTAAAATTAGAATTATTTTCTGCATATTTCTCTAATATCTTTAATACTTCCATAAGTTTTTCATTCCGACTTAAAATCTTTTCTAAAACAACCAATTGCTCGTCAATCGGTTTATTTACACCTTGAATCATTAATTCACCTACTTTGTGTATCTATTATATAAATCTTTTAAATATTCTTTTTTTAAAACTACTTTCAATCCTTTTTTAGAAACATCAGTATAAACTTTTGTAAGTAACTTATCCATCTTTGGATGAATCTTTGCTTTTTCTCTAGCCCTTAACCAATAACCTAATTGATATTCATCATTCCAATTCTTCCCTTGATAAATCATTCCTGCTGCCAAACTATCACAAACCATCTCGACAAAATATTTATACGGCATAATTGGAGACGGAATCTCCGCATTATAGTCATACCAATACTCATAATGATGCTTATTTCTCCCTATATGATGAAGCCATGCTTTAGAATAACCATTTTCAATTTTACAATTTCTTATCGGGCTATAACTACCTTCATAATATTTAACCCCTTCCCAAAACTCTTCAAAAGAATACTTTGACAAATCATGAAGTAATCCCCTCCAAGGTTCTCCTGCTCTACAGCACAAACAAAATACTTTAAATCTATGTCTATTTACTAAATGTAAATGTTTAAAAAATTTAGAAACCGTAACTTTATATTCTTTATTTTTCACCCTACATCACCTAATTTTAATTATACCACTCCGAAGCAAAAAAGTGAAATCATACGTTTCACCTCTAAACATTTTTTCAATCATCAAATTACGATTTTGAAAAACTCAATTTATTTTGAAAATCAACTATACTTTCCAATTTTTCTCTTCTCTTCAAATTATGATCAAAACTGTTTTTAAAAAAAGCATGTATTAAATCATAAATATGTATCGAATTATTAATCAACTTTGCTGAACCAATATCTTTTAATAAATAATATAAACATAATAAATCTGTAAAAGACGTATCTTTAACTTTCTTCATTACCAATTCATTAATTGTTTTATTTTCTGTAGTTAACCAATTTTGAAGTTTAGTCAAAAATGCATCTACACATTCAAAAGCCGCAATATATTTTCTTCTTAAAATATCAACTTCTTCATCCTTGGCTTCATTAATTAATTTATACTTTTGATTATTAAAAGCACTTAACCAACTAGCAACCTGTTGTACTGCAAATGTAGTTTTCACAGAATGATTAACATAAAATAAATAAGCCAAATTAACAACACATTGCTAGCATAGAATTTAATCCTTCAATATATGGTTCTTCCACATTTGCTGTAATTTCCTCTTCAAATAATTCTAGTTCATATAGATAGCTTAAACTACAATATCCTAAATACATTAATTTATGAAGTTTAATAATATCCATATAATATTCTAGATTACTTTTTCCTCGTTCAATAGACTCTTCTAAAATCTTAATTGCTACATCTAAACTTTTTGCCATTTTAACCTCTGAATTTATTTCATTAATTTCTTGCTGAAGTTAGTTTCTTTGTTAAAACAGACCCTGCTTGTTCTTTTAAGTCTGTATTTGTTGGATTCAGATTAACACTTACAATTCCATTATATACTAAATGTCTCAATTTTTAAATGTCAATAATAAAAATGGTAATATTCCTATCAAAAGATAGTGCTTATCAACAACTTTTGTTTATAACTATCTTTCTTTGATATTATTTAATGTTTTAACACTTAAATTAAGTACTGTATTATTTTTAGTAATAGTTTTATTTGTCAAGATTAGTTAAGGTATTAGATAAGTTTTTATTAAACGCGAAAACTCGAGCAAATTTCACAATGAAGCGTGTTGTGAGCATAATAGAAGCCGCCCAGGATGAGATTTCTACTACACATTATCACACAATTTTCAGCGAATCCAGTTTTCTTGACTTTTTTTGACCTAAAAATGACCTCGATTTGACTTCTTTATGACCAATTTTTGACCACAATCTAACCTTTCCATTATTTGTGAATTTTAAAAAATATCAATTTCAGTTTCTTTTTAACATCTTTCACATACCCAGACATGTACCCTATTCAAACCGAACACTTAAAAATCCCTTTAAAACAAAGAAAAAAGCGAAACTGAATTTTCAGCCTCACTAAATATCTTAATGGCGCATTCTCTAACAGAACACTGCATACCATACTCATTAACATTTGATATATCAATTATAACGTAGTTACCCAGTTTTTACAATGTCTCTTATTTAGAATCAATTATTTTTTTTAATTTATTAATTCTGCTAAATAATAATGTGCATATTTTATTTATTCTTCTATCTGTCATTTTAGTAATGTCTTGATATTTGTGTAATAATTCATCAAATTCCTCACATATACCATCAAGTTTAGATAAATCAAATCTTTCTATATCTTTTATATAATTTATAATAGAATCAAAATTCCCTACAGTATAGAAAAATCTTCCATCTCCATTGATTATTAATTCTTCATCGTTATAATCCAAAATATTCAAAGATTGTCCCGTATCAAATATTGGCGCGGTACCTATCCAATTCAAATTTTCTACATTTCTAATAATACCAAAATTGTTTAAATGTCTATCTTCATTTAACATAATATAATCTAATACAAACATATTTTCTAAATCATATCGGGCATTAACAATACCTTTATTTTCTAATAATTTAATGTATGTTTCATATGCATTATCTTTATCTTTAGTTTTGTGTAATATTTGATACGCTGTTACTAATTCAGTATCTTTATCTATAAAACATTCACACTTTGAAACAACTTTGTCTTTAACAACATCTATTGTATAGGGAACATGTTTAAATCCCAAACGATTACAAATCATAGTAGCTAATACTTCATTAAATGGTTGCATAACTTCATTTTTATAGCCACCTTTTAATAAATATCTTTTGCCATTTTCTATTATCCAAGTTTTCTTTAATCTTCCATCAGTTGTATTATTTGGTGAAATTAAACTTATTTTTGTACTAGAATCCATATTGTTAGAAAAAGTAGCACTTGTAAACTCTGAATCTTCAAAATCATGATCAAAAAAGTTAATATCTTTATATTCTATTTTAGATTCATAGGGTTTTACCCAATATTGATCTGATAATGATAAGCCAAATGCTTTATCAAGTAGCTCAGTAGGTGTTGAAATATTTAATTTAGCAAGTAATAGATCCAAATCATCTCTCCAAGATGGAATACCTCTACCTTTAAACCATTCAGTTAATTGTTCTAATAACTTAATATCTTCTTTAGTATTCTCATATAAATTCTGTAAAATAAGTGGAGCAAAGGCCATATTTTTTACTTCATAAAGTTTATTAAAACCTTTTGTTATTGTATCATATTCTGCTACTAAAACTTCTTGGTTTTTGTTCATAAGAATACATTTCATAAGTTACTCACCTCTACTAAATATTTTACCATATTTTAAGCTTTTTTACTAT
>CAYXZZ010000036.1:0-15223 GCA_964470055.1 uncultured Mycoplasma sp. | reverse complement strand
ACAACGAAAATAAAACATTAACAGTAAAATAAATAAGTAAAAAATTACTAAGATACCTTAGAGTCACTTGTAAACACTATGGGTATCATACAATAACGCTGTAAACCCGCATAAATAAAGGGAAGCTAATTTACAAAACGTTAATATACAGCTTTCAAAAGTCAGATTTATATCTGGCTTTTTTGCTGCAATAAAATAAAAAATCAAGTTGTATCATACACAATATTGTGTAAAATCTTATAAAATCAAAGTTTAGTAGTTCTTCTATTCTAATTTTATGTTTCTAGAATCACAAAAAAATAAGTGCACTTGCCCTTTTCCTTTTGCATATATTACTACAAGGAGGTAATATATGTTAAATATAGAATATCTACAAGAATTACTAGTAATTTCTATTGCGCTAAGTGTTATAACTTGTGCTTTAATTCAAAAAACGAAAGTAAATTTTAAAAGTAGTATTTACGTTCCCTTATATTCATTAGTAGTGAATGTTCTAACAGGAATAATTTTCTGCATTACTTTTACTGATATACCATTTCCCACAAGTCTTTGGGTTGGATTATTTTCTTTTCTAGGTGCTGATACAATCTATAAGACATTAGAAGGAAAATTACTTTCATATAGTGAAATCATTGCTAGAAATACTGTCTCTATTCCAGAAGAGAATATTATTAATGAGGAGGATTCGGAATAATGGAAAAGCCACTATACCCAAGTAAATTTATGAGAATAACTCAAAGTTACAACAATGGAAGTCATATCGACAGTTATGCAATAGATGAAGCCGGACTTAATGGAGAAATATCAACTTTATATACCCCATTTACTGGAATAATAAAAAAGATTTATCAAGAAGACGCAAATGAAGTTTGGCTAGAGAGTACAGAACCAGTTGAATATCCTGATGGAACAATTGACTATATGACTATTATGTTTGCCCATTCAAATGACGTTAGTAATTTATTTGTTGGACAAAAACTAAATAGAAAAACCCCGTTTTATACAGAGGGTACAAAAGGAAAAGCAACAGGTAATCACTGCCATATTGAATGTGGAAAAGGAAAATTCACTGGAACTGGCTGGCATAAAAATAGTGCTGGAAACTATTCTATTAATAATGGAAAAAAACCAGAAGAATGCCTTTGGGTTGATGATTCAATCACCATTCTAAACACTGCCAATCTAGATTTTAAAACCATTCAAGACGCTCCTCAAACAGAACCAGAAAAAGAACCGGAAGAAAGCACAAAAACAGAGGACACGCCATCAACTAAGGAGCCAGTTTCTCCTTCAGATGAAGAAATATCCTTAATTTTTAAATGTCCTAAAAAAGGACTATATGGAGTATATCTCGATAAAAATGACCAATTATACTTAAAAAAATCAAAATAAATCAAACCTACATCTTTAGACAAATTCCAACTTAAAATTCTAACTATTACTTAAAAAATAAATAAAGTAAAATATTGTTGTAAAAAAAAAGAAAAAAAGTTATAATTACTATATAGAATAGGAATAATAGCCGGGGTGATCTTAGTGATCGTACGATTAATTAAAAAAAGCAAAATCTACAATTTTACCTTGCCAACAAAAGTTGCTGGAAATTATTGGATCACAGACAATGATTATCTTGGCAATGTTCGAAACCTAATTAATGTTGAAGAAGATAATGGCAATTGGAAAATTAAAAGTGACTTTGAAACAAAAATTATGAATGGAGATCAAGAAATTGATTCTGCTATTCTTCAAGAATATAGTTTATATTTTTTAAAAATAAATACAGATAACGAATACGTAATTTTATATTGCTCACCAAGTACAGAAAAAGAAACTTTAAAACTAAGAGTAAAATCTCAAGGTGAGTTAATTATTGGAAGCGATCGTGCCGCACATATTAGTTATGCTTATCCATTAGTTTCCAAACAGCACGCTAGATTAATTTATAATGGTGGAACATGGGTACTTCAAGATTTAAATAGTAAATATGGTACTTACGTAAATAATGTTGCAGTAACCACTCAAACCTTAGAATATGGTGATGTAATATTTATTATGGGTTTAAAAATTATTGTTCTTCAACAATCAGTAATTATCAACACTATTGGCAACTACATCAACTTCGATCGAGCAATGTTTGACATTGAAAGACCTTTAGTTCAAACACAAACCGAGGAAGATAATCCTGATGAGGAAGCCATAGAGTTTTTTAAAGAAGAGGACTATTTCTATCGAGCACCTAGATTTAAAACTAGAATAGAAGAAGTCAATATTGGAATTGATCCCCCTCCTGGAAAAGAGCAAGAAGATAAAACTCCATTGATTTATACTTTAGGACCAATGATGACTATGGCAATGATGTCCCTATCAACAGGACTAAGTGCCTTTATGAGTGTTATAAATGGAACAGTAGATATTAAAGATGTTGCATCTACGCTTTTAACTTCAGGAGCCATGATGTGTACAATGATTGTTTGGCCAATTTTATCTCAAAATTATCAGAAAAGACAACGAAAGAAACGTGAAAAAACACGTTTAAAAAAATATAATGAATATGTAGAACAAAAACGTGAAAAAATTCAAGCAGAAATGAAAATTCAACGTCAAATCTTAATTGATAATTATTTGCCACTATCTTCTACCAAAGAAATAATCTATTCCAAAAAAAGAAATCTTTGGGAAAGAGAAATAGAACAAGAAGATTTCCTAGATCTACGTTTAGGTATTGGCTCTACTCCTTTAGTTGGTAGTGTAAACTTTCCTGCCGAACATTTCTCATTAGAAACCGATGAATTATTAAAAGAAGTATACAAATTAGGAGCCGAATCAAGAATGCTTGAAAATGTTCCTATCTCACTTTCTTTTGTTCAAAAAAATATTTCTGCAATCATTGGAACATCAAACAATAAACGTCAATTTGTTGAAGGACTATTACTTCAAATGTTAGCCTACCACAGCTATGAAGATTTAAAATTAGTTGTTTTCACAAATGAAAAAAATGCTCAATATTGGGAATATCTAAAAGTTGCTCCACATGCTTGGAGTAATGACAAGAGTACCAGATATTTTGCTACCAACTTAGACGAAGCCAAAGAAATATCTTTAGTTTTAGAAAAAGAACTACAAGCCAGAAAATTTAAAGATGTAAATGGAAAAATGGAATTAAATGGCTTAGATTATAAACACTACAAGCCATACTACGTCATATTCACTGATGATTACAAAGGAATAAGAGATATCGAAATAATTAAAGACGTCGCAGAAACTAACTTGAATTATGGATTTAGTTTAATAGTTATAAGCCCTCGTCTAATTAACATTCCAAATGAATGTAAAACATTTATCAGTATTGGAGATAAAAAATCCGGAGTCTTTGAAAATGAACTTGTTTCCAACAAACAAAAGGAGTTTTTAGCCGACTTTGATCCTACATTAAATATGTATGAATGTTGTAAAATTTTAGCCAATATTCCTATTGATATCGCTAAAGAAAATCAATCATTACCAACCTCTCTATCATTCCTAGAAATGTATAATGTAGGTATGGTTGAACAATTAAATATTCTAAATAGATGGAAACAAAATGATCCAACCAAGTCACTACAAGCACCAGTTGGTGTTGATAAAACAAGGGAACTATTTAAATTAGATTTACATGAAAAATTCCACGGGCCACATGGTCTTATTGCTGGTATGACAGGTTCAGGTAAGTCAGAATTCATTATTAGTTACATAGTGTCTATGGCCTTAAATTATCACCCATACGAAGTATCATTCGTTCTTATCGACTATAAAGGTGGAGGTCTAACAGGTGCATTCGAAAACAAAGAAACAGGTATGAAACTTCCTCATTTAGCGGGAACAATTACAAACTTAGACACTAATGAAATGAATCGTTCCCTAGCATCGATTCAATCAGAACTTCGTAAACGTCAAAGAATGTTCAATGAAGCAAGAGATAAACTAAATGAAAGTACAATTGATATCTATAAATATCAATCATTGTACCGTAAAGGTCTAGTTTCTAAACCAATTTCTCATCTGTTTATTATTAGTGATGAGTTTGCTGAACTTAAAGCCCAAAGACCAGAGTTTATGGAACAATTAATTTCAACAGCCCGTATCGGTCGTTCTTTAGGAGTACACTTAATTCTTGCTACTCAAAAACCATCAGGTGTCGTTAACGATCAAATCTGGTCCAACTCAAAATTCCGTGTTTGTTTAAAAGTACAAGACAAAGCAGACAGTAACGATATGATAAAAGTACCAGATGCAGCCAATTTAAAAGAAGCCGGCCGATTCTATTTACAAGTTGGTTATAATGAATTATTTGCTATGGGACAAGCCGCTTGGGCTGGAGCAAAATATTATCCAACAGAAAAACGTAAAAAGAAAGTAGATCAATCAATTAATATTATTGATAATGTTGGAAATGTAATTAAATCATTAGATACTAAGCAAAACGAAGTTGTCGTTGAAGCAAAAGGTGAGGAAATCACTAGTATCATCCAATATATTGTTGATGAAGCAAAATCAGAAAATATTCATATTGAACAATTATGGTTAGATAAAATACCAAATGTCATTTACGTTGAAGAATTAAAACGTAAGTATAATTACCAAACTAAGAAGAATGATATTAATCCAATTATTGGAGAATATGATGATCCTGATAATCAACAACAAAACTTATTAACCCTTCCATTATCAAGAGATGGAAACACAATCGTTTATGGTTCAGGTGGTTCTGGAAAAGAACTAATGCTAACAAGTATTGTTTATTCTACAATTACAACACATGACTCATCAGAGGTTAACTTCTATTTATTAGATTTTGGTGCAGAAACAATGACAATGTTTCGAAAAGCCCCTCATGTAGGTGAAGTTTTACTCGCAACAGATAACGAAAAAATAGATAATCTATTCAAAATGATTACTAAGATTATTGAAGAACGTAAACGTTTATTTGTTGATTATAATGGTTCATTTGATTTTTACATCAATCATGGTGGAAAACAATTGCCATTAATCGTTATCGCTATCAATAACGTTGAAGCATTCATTGAAACATATAATGATTATGAAGAAATCTTAGGTCAAATTACACGTGATTGTCTAAAATACGGAGTAATCTTTATTTTCACAACCAATGGTCCAAACACAATCAGATATCGTATAAGACAAAACTTCCGACAAAATGTTGTTCTACAATTTAATGATCAATCAGATTATGCTAGTGTTCTTCAAGGTGTTAGAAAGAAAGAACCATCAAAGGTATTTGGACGTGGAATGATCGACTTAGAAGGAATTTATGAATTCCAAACAGCCTATCCATATAAAGAAGAAAAAATGAGTGATTACATTAAAATTATTTGTAACAAACTTGCAGAAATATGTGCATATAAGGCTAGAAAAGTTCCAATTCTACCAGAGGTTGTTAATCAAGAATCTGTTGCTGAAGTTTTAGGAAGCCTACGTACAATTCCAGTTGGAATTGAAAAGGAGTCACTAGAAATCGCAACAATCAACTTAAAAGATTCTTATATCTACAACATTACCGGAGAAGATATCACTGCGTTACCAGAATTCATTCATGGAGTTGCTAAGTCCATCGTCAAAGTTCCTAATACTCAATGTTTAATTATGGACTCACTTAGTGCATTAAGTACCTTGGATATGAGTGATGCAAACATTTCATATGGAACTGGCTCATGTACAGACATAATTTCTAAATTAACTCAAATATATGAATCTAAGAAGGTAAATAATACAAAAGATGAAGTAGTATGTATGATTATTGGTATGAATTCATTATTCCAAAAAATGAGTGCTATTGAAAAAGGAAATCTTACTATGTTAATCCAAAATGCTGCAAACTTAGGAACACTACGATTTGTCATGGTAGAAACAATTGATAATATCAAAACAATCAGTTATGAAGTTTGGTACAAAACAAATATCGATTTATCTGCTGGAGTTTGGATTGGAAATGGTATTGCTAACCAATTTACACTTAAAGTTACTACAAATGCCAGAATTCTTCGTGCTGAAATCGATCCGAAATTTGGTTATGTTATCAAGAAAGGTAAGGCTACACTTATCAAACTTCTTTCAAATGAATAGGAGTGAAATATATGAATAAAAATAAAATATTAATAGAATTAGAAATACCTCTAATAGAAAAGTCATATGATTTATACATTCCTATCAATAAAAAAATAGGAACAATCAAAAAACTAATTGAAGAGGCATTAGTTGAATTAACAGACGGTGCTTACGAAATAAAACCAGAAACCAATTTTTACAGTAAGGAATCTGGTCAGATATATGATGTTAATAAAAGTGTTAGAGAAACAGATTTAAAAAATGGATCAAGAATTATCCTAATATAGGAGGTAAATATGTCAGATTACAATCAATTCGTAATGGCTGTTAATAAAATATTTGAAATTACAGCCAAAATAAAAGCCGGATGGAAAGACCAAGACAATATAAATATTGCTGATAGTATCGAAGAGTCTAAAACAACTGTTGTTGAAGCCGCAAAATTATTTAATACTCAATCCCCACATCAAGCAACCTCCCCAAAGAAAGAATCTCTATCTACAGATTTAACTTTAGATGATGATTTAGATGATGAAAGTCTTGATACTGAGGAAGTAGGTGCCTTAGGAGAATGATAGGAACATTTACATATGATCAAATCATGCAATTTGCTAAAGAACTAAAAGATAATGCTGATATAATTGATTCTTTAGCAAAAAAACAAGGTGCAGGTATGCTTCAAACATTTATATCTAACGTCGACTGGTATTCAACTTTTCTAAAATCAACAGTAGAATTATACAAAGATGCTGATGATGTATTAAAAAATTTAAAAGCGCAAAAATAGAACTTTCAAACTTATGAAAGTTCTTTTATATATTTATTAATCTTTGTTTTAGGAAAATAATAACGTAAAATATTTGCAAAGTCGCATCCATTAACAGCCAGTTCATTTGCTCCAAATAAACTAAGCCCATATCCATTTCCAAAGCCTTTACTAATAAATTTAATATTATCTTTATTCACAATAATACTAATATTCATTGACTTCAAATTAAGTAATTTCTTTAATTCTTCACCGGTAAATATCTCTCCAGAAATACTAAGTTTTGTAACATAATCTCGTCTATCAACATCAAGTATTTTAATATCACTATTTTTATCAATATAAACATCCAAAATATTACTTAAAGTACTAAATTCATATTCTTTAACTTCTATATAATAAGGAGATGCCAAATCCCATAAACTCTTAACTGAACTTAAATATGGATACTCCTTATGATAGAAGGTTTTACCCGTATTAGAATAGTGAATAAATGGTAATACGTATTTTTCATCATATGTCAAAAACAAACAGTCAGTATCCTTAATTGCCATTTCAATTTTCATAGCATTTTCTTCATATTCAGTAGTCCATACCAATTTATAATAAGAAATAGGCTTATAAACCGCAAAATCATTAATTGCATGAATTTCCTTCTCACTACTCATTTTATAAAAGGCATAAGTTCGATACAAAATACAAATTGCTTTTAATACTTCAATATTTAAATTAGGAAGTAAACTAGTTGCTAAGACACCCATTAAATACTCTTTTAACGGTAATTCAATAAGAGATTCATCACTTAATCTAATAGTTACTAGAAAATGTTCATTAGAGTAATATAAACTATTACTAAGTATTTCAATAGGACTATTATCTTTAACAATGTCCAATGTTCTAACAACAATACCATCAATAACTAAATAAACTTTTTTCCCAGTATAATCAATATTATTATTTTTAATAAAATTCTTCGCCCGTCTTGACAAATCATCATCATTAGAATTAAGAACCAATTCCCTAGAAAATTCATAAGCCATTGATAAATACAAGTATAAAATATCTTCTACACCATTATTTTTAATTTCATATTTATAAAACATACTATTATCACCTAAAGTTAGTATGTAAAATAAACTATTAATTATACAAAAAAGAACTAAAACTCAAAATATTTTAGTTCTTTATTATCATTACAATTAAGTCCTGTCATATAACTTAAATTTGTAAATATTTTTTCAAGTTCAATATTCTTTCCATCTATATAATCAAAACTAGCACAAATCATTACCTTTGCAGCCTTAATTGCTTTAACATATAGTTCAACAAAAGATTCATTACTAGTCATATTATATGAAGTTGGATTTCTCCATAAATCATGGTCAGAATTTAAAAAGTTATGCTTATCATCTAATGGATAATGATAACTAATAGCCTCAAATCTAAATACATGTTTAGGGGTGAAAGTATCTACAAACTTATAAATATTTTTTTTAATCCCCGAAGGATCACGTCTAAATAAATATAATGAATTTTTCATTTGTTTAAGCGCTTTATAATATATTTTACCCATATTATCAATATCAAAAGTCTTCTTAAAAACATCATCAATAACTAAATTTAAATTACTAGAAAAACTTCTCGTATTAAAACAAAACTTATCTAATCTAAATTTATAAGGATTTGTCTTTTCACGACGTTTAACCATATCATTATCAATAAATACTTCCATAAATTCATGAACATGATTATATTTATATGTATTCTTTAACTTTTTATCAAAAACACCAGTCTTATATATTACATATGGATGAATAGTAGAATCTAACACATAGTGACAGATCATTCCTGCTAGAAAAGAACAGACATCCATATCATCATCTAATTTATTATTTTTAATAAAACTAATTAAATTAACAAAAAATTCTTGTGATTGATTCGTATGAAAATATTCAGAAAAACTTCTTATTTTTTTACCCGGTAAAATAGAAAATAAATTATAAAACATTAATGCATCCATGCTTTGACCAAACATTTTAATTCTACTACAATCAATTTTATTTTTTATATTACCTGGTAAAATATCAAAGACATCTTTAGTAAAATAAGCATGAGTAATAGTTGCAGGCATAATACTACCTCCTTGTAACTTCTACTTTATTCTTGATAAATTTCCTCAAAAAAGATTACTTAAATTATACCACAGAAATTCACTAAATTTTCATACTTTTTATATAAATAGTATGGTATAATTTATACTAGGTGAGAATAATGATAGAAAAACAATTCAAAAACTTAGATGAACAAATAGAAATATTGAAACATAGAGGAATGGTTATCAAAGATGAGGATTATACTAAAGCAATTCTTTTAAGAGAAAACTACTTCTTTCTAAATGGATATCGCCATCTATTTATGAAACGCCGTGAAGACAATGATTATCTTGATGGAACAACATTTGAAGAATTATATAGTTTATTTCTATTTGATAGATCAATCAGAAATGTTATATTTAAATATCTTCTAGTAATAGAAAACAACTTAAAGTCTATAACCTCATACCAATTATCTAAAAAGTATGGTTATCGTGAACGAGATTACTTAAAACCAAAAAACTTTACTCAAAATCCTGATAAGCAGCGTCAATTAAATGATTTACTTAAAAAAATGAAAAGACAAATTAGAGTAAATGGTTCTCAACATACTGCCACTCTACATTATGTATCAAACTATGGATATATTCCACTTTGGATTTTGGTAAAAGTACTTTCATTTGGTATCGTAAGTGAATTATATTCAGTTTTAAAATCAGAAGACCAACGTGATATTGCAAAAATATATGGAGTGGATGTAGATGACTTCCAAACCTATTTACCAATTTTAGCCAATTACCGTAATCTTTGTGCCCATGAAGATATCCTTTTTGAAAATAAGACTCAAAAAGCCATTGATGATACAATCTATCATAAACTTCTAGATATTCCAAAAAATGAAGACGACTACATCTATGGAAAAAATGACTTATTTGCTTTAATAATTATTATGAAACAAATGCTTCATACCGAAGATTTTAAAAATATGACAATGGAATTAGATAATATAATTCAAACATTAAATTATAATTTGACAACAATTAATATTGATAAAGTATTTAAACGGATGGGGTTCCCATTAAATTGGAAAGAGTTATCAAAAATTGAAAGGAGTTCGGATAATTAATGAAAAAGAAAAAAGAAACATTAAAACAAATATTTATCATTGCATTCTCTTTTGTAATTGGAGGAGTTGTAATGTTTGCCTTACTAAAATGGACACCAATCATTAGTGAAGTATTAGGTACCTCAAGTGGTGTAGGAACTTTAGTAACAAAGAATGAAACCCAAGTTTATGAAAAAGGTTCTCTAGCAGCATCTGTTGAAAAAATCTATGATGCAACATCATTAGTAAGAACTTATCAAAATAATCAAGTAACTTCAACGGGAACTGCCTTTGTTTACAAAGTTGATGATAAGTATGGTTATTTACTAACAAACAATCACGTTGTTTCAGGTGGAGATAAAGTAACATTAGTAATGTCTAATGATGAAGAAGTAGATGGAACAGTATTAGGTGGAGATGATTACTTAGATTTAGCCGTAATCCGTATTGCAAGAGAAAAAGTAACTTTAGTTGCTAATATTGGAAGTAGTGAAGATATGAAATTAGGAGACACTGTTTTCACAGTAGGTTCACCTATGGGTTATGATTATCGTGGAAGTGTTACTTCAGGTATCTTATCTGGAAAAGATCGTATGGTATCAGTTAGTATATCAAATTCATCAACTAACGATTGGATAATGCGAGTACTACAAATAGACGCATCAATTAACCCTGGAAATAGTGGAGGACCACTTTTAAATGTAAATGGAGAAGTTATTGGTATTTGTTCATTAAAATTAGTAGATGATGAAATTGAAGGAATGGGTTTTGCTATTCCAATTGAATATGCTATGAGTCATGTCAACTCTCTTGAGTCTGGTGCAGAAATAGAGTGGCCAGTTTTAGGAATTGAAATGGCTAACGTAACAGATACAGCCTTACTATACAGAAATAGAATTATCCTAAGTGATGACATTACAGAAGGTGTAGTTGTAATTAATGCCGTAGACGGTTCAGGAGCCGCAGATGCCGGTTTAAAAAAGGGTGATGTAATTACAAAATTAGGTGGCAAATCAGTAAAAGACTATGCTTATCTAAGATATGAGTTATATCAACATCAAGCAGGAGATACAATTGAAATCACATATATAAGAGATAGTAAAGAGAAAACTGTTAAAGTAAAACTAGGAAAAAGTACTGGATAAAAGTACTTTTTTCTTTATTTGATATAATAAATATGATACAATATGAAAAATTATGAAAAGGAGTGAGATAAAATGTTAAAAATCTATAAAACAAGTCCAGTAGAAAAACAATTAAAAAAAGCCAAAAAAATAACTGTAGATTGCTGGTTGGATCTCACTGCCCCGACAAATGATGAAATCGATAAAGTAGTTTCTAAAACTCTTGTTGATAAAGATCTAATCACTAAAATGTTAGACGTTGAAGAATTACCTCGTGTTGAAAGAAGTGGAAACGCTACTCTTATAGTTGTTGATACCCCATATCGTGATGAGGATCATCAATACACAACTATACCATTAGGTATCATAATAACAGACAACAATTACGTAATAACCGTATCACCAAAGAAAACAACTATTCTAAATGCATTTAAACAAGACAAAATAAAAGATTTTCGTACTGCGAAGAAAACCAGATTTCTAATTCAAATTCTTCTTCACACAGCAGCATCATACTTAAGGGTCTTAAAACAAGTAAGCGTTGATATTGAAACAAAGGAAGAAGAATTAAAGAAATCAACCAAAAATAAAGATATCGTTGATATGCTTGAAATAGAAAAAACACTAGTGTATTTCATGACCTCATTAAAAGCCAATGATATAGTTTTAGGAAAATTATCTAAAGGAAATATGCTTCCACTCTATGAAAATGATGGAGAACTATTAGATGATGCAATTATCGAGTATAAACAAGCCATGGAAATGGCAACAATTTATAAAGATATCTTACTATCAATAAAGGATACCTATTCCACAATCGTATCCAATAACTTAAATATCGCAATGAAATTTCTCGCAGCCGCAACAATCGTCTTATCAATACCTACTATGATTTCATCTTTCTTAGGAATGAATATTGATTTAGGAAAAATTACTACTATGGAATATGCTTTTCCTTTTGTTATAGCGCTTTCCCTACTAACTTCACTAATAGTTGCTTATTTATTAAAGAAAAAAGACATGTTTTAAAAAATCCACAACCTCTGTGGATTTTAATTTGTCCAAGATTTCCTCTAATTTTATGATATACTATAAATAATAGGAGGTTTAAAATGAACACACAAGCAACAGACTCAAAATTATACAAAGAACTTCTAAATAAAATAAACACATTTTTAAGTCAAGACTTTTCTGTAATAACTAACTCTGAAATAGAAAGTTATCTTTTAGATATCTTACATATCAATAATATTAGTAATCCTATAACCATCGTAGAGCTAACAAGTAATGACTATTATTATCGTATTCGAAACGAATATAACTACAAAGAAGATTACGATAAAGAAAAATATTTTAATATCAATAATGTTTTAGGAAACCCTGATGCTCCATTAGCCAGAATGAATCTTGAACATGAACAAGGATTATATTTATCAAACCTTTTCGAAACAGCCATGTTAGAGTGCAACATCAAAGAAGACGACCAATTCACTACTACGATTTTTAGTCCTAAAAAGCCACTAAATGTTATCGTAACTAGTGTTACTGGAAAATATTATAATGAACCAAATCATTCCAATAAAATTTCTCAATTACTTAGTAAATTTATTTTTGAATGTTTAACAATGCCCTCAGATAAATCAAAAGATACCTATCGAATTACCAATTCGCTTCTAAAAATCTTATACAAATCATTTAAAGTTGATGGCCTACTATATTATTCTTCAAAAAGAAAGAGTGACTTTAATTTATTCATCAATAAATCATCAGTTGACAAACTCCAATTAAATTATATCTTTACCTGTACTTATAAAAAAACTCCTATAATTACAGATTATCACAAGGTAATTAATAATAAAGTGCTTTCACAAGAAATAACCAAACAAGATATTGAAAACATTATCAATATTGCTTAAAATTCAAGAAAATATCCACAAATAAATTAATAATAACACAATATAAAAGCAACATACTAAAATGATAAGTATATTGCTTTTTTTATTTTCTCAAAAAATAAGAACATTTTAAATTATCTTTCATATCATAAGGTAGGTGATATAATGAACGATAATGGAACAACTAGGGTTATAGTTGATGCCGGTCATGGAGGACTATGAAAAATCCAAATATTAAGAAATGACTACAAATACTAATAAATACAAGAGTTTAAGGTACTTTAGTAAACAAAGTATCTTTTTTGATGATATAATTGTATTATCGATTGAGTTTAAATAAATTCATTTTATTGTAATATTATAATCAAAAAGTATAGGAGATGTTAAAATTGAACGAGTTAATAGATGATTATATTGATAAGTATTTTATTATATATATCTTAGATGAAAAATATAATGCACAATTTTATTTTGAAGATAATCAACTTAAAATTAAATTATTAGATTTAGTTGATAGAGATACAATGTTAAAATTAAAAAAAGGTTTTAACTTAGTTAATGGTATAATTGACAAAAAAGATATAACTATTTTTAATTTTCATAATTGTGGAATGACAAGTGGAATGGATGAGAAATTTGAATTGCGCTTTAGATTTGATGAATTCATTGAAAATCATAAATATACAAATAAAAATAATAGAAAAATTAAGAGTGTTTTAATTGAATTTTATAATATAAATGATTTTACTAATATACCATTTTACGATTATGATGAACATTTAAATCCGATATTTAAAGGTAATTGTTATAGTTACAATTTAGTTGATAAAAAAATTTCAATTTTAGTGGGTAATTCAATTATTAATGGACATTCATTATATCAAAACGAAAAAACTATTTTTATTGAGTTTAAATATAACAAATCTCATCGATATGTGGATGTAATAAGAGATATATATCATTTTAAAGCATTTTTGAGTATATTATCTAAAAGAGAAATTGGTATAAAGAAAATTAAAATAAATGAAAATAACATAATGTTTTTAAATTGTATAAAATTTGTTGATAGAACACCTAATAATGAATGGTTAGCTCATCATTACAACGAATTTGTTATAACAATAGAAAAAATTGATAAATACTTTTTAAAAGCCTATGTTAATTTTAATAATTTATTAGAAAACGCACTTCCTATTTTTGATATTTATTTAGACATTTTAAAATATAAAACATCTGATTTAAATAGATTTCTTAATTATACTCAAATCTTGGAATATATATCTAAAAACTATGATGCGCAAAATGCTAATAATATGTGGATAAAAAATGGGAAACCAAGCGGAAAAATAACATTATCAGATAGAATTGAAGCTATACTAAATCAAGTTGCTTATGTTTGGAATTTTAATTGTAAAAAAGTACATAAACTATCAAGGAAAATAGCTGATGGAAGAAATTATTATAATCATCATACTAATGAATCCAAGAAGCTGTCAGCAGATGAATTGTTTAGAATATCCTATTTTTTAGAAGATGTAATGCTTGCTTATATATATCAATATATTGGAATTGATATTGCAATAGTTAAATCATCATTAAATTATAATATTTATTATGATAAATCTATTTGAATTAATAATAATTTTGATAAATAAAAATAAGTAATTGAGATACTTGAAGAAAGTATCTTTTATTATAAAATTTTCAGGAAAGAGAGGTAGATAAATGAATTTAAATTATGCAATATTTAGAAGTCAACCTATTATGACTTTAGGAGATTTAAAACAAATTGGATCACATAATAAAAGAGAAAAACAAGCTTATAAATCTAACCCTGATATAAAATTAAATATAAGTAAATACAATGTTGAATTAGTGCCTTTAACAGAGAAATATGTTAAAGGTTTTTATAATATTACAAAAGCTTATCAAAAAGAACACGAAGAAAGACAAAAAGCAGAACGAGAAGATAGAAAGAAGAAGTTTAATGTTATGTTAGATAATTCAAGAAATGTAGTAGCTGATGAGTTATTATTTACTGCTACTAATAGATTCTTTAGAAATATGAGTAATGAAGATTTAATGAAATGGGCTAATACTTGTATGGAGTTTGTTTATGAAGATTTAGGTTATACAAA
>CAYXZZ010000035.1:0-15718 GCA_964470055.1 uncultured Mycoplasma sp. | reverse complement strand
TGTCGTGATTATAATATCACAAATTTTATAATTTGACAAAACTTAGATAATCATAAATATTTTGGAACGACAAAAAAAGAGTATTTTCATACTCACATCATATGAAGACTATCATCTTTTTGGAGATAGTTAGGTTTATTTTTAGTTTCTAGTTGCTTTATTTTTTCTTTAAGAAGATTTATTTCTTGTTGAAGACGAATAATTTCTTCTTGGATATTCATCATTTGATGTGGTTGGGGTGAAAATGGATAGGGATATGGCATATTATTCATAGTTATCAACCTTACTTTCGTTTTATTATATGCAATAAAAGATAAATATGTGCTAAAATAGTAAGTGGTGATATATGTGAGACTTAGAAATGTTAAAAATAAGGAAGAAATTTTGAGGGCATCTTCATATTTAGTTGATAATCCAAAGGAAAATATTGGTAGATGGAATGAAGTGTTTGGAAATGATAAACCTATTTATATAGAAATTGGTATGGGTAAAGGAAAGTTTATTATTGAGAATGCGATTAGATATCCAGAAATTAATTTTATTGGAATAGAAAAGTTTGATAGTGTTTTAGCACGATGTTTGCCAAAGATACCGGAAGGACTTGATAATTTGTTGATAATTAGAATGGATGCTTTAGATATTGATAGTGTCTTTTCAAGTGAAGTTTCAAGAATTTATTTAAATTTTTCTGATCCTTGGCCTAAAAATAGACATCATTTGAGAAGATTATCTAGTAAGGTGTTTTTGGATAAATATGATTTAGTATTTAAAGGTAATAGAGAAATTTATCAGAGAACGGATAATCAAGCATTATATATTTATTCACTTATGAGTTATAGTGAACATGGATATGTACTTAGTGATATTTCTTTTGATTTACATAAAGATAAAGAAGATTTGATTACAACTGAATATGAGGATAAGTTTTCAGATAAGGGTATGCCTATTTATTCTGTTGTGGCAACTGGTAAGAGTGTCCAAAATAGTAAATAATTATAATTTATTTTTACATTTACAAAAAATTTGATATAATGTAGTAAGAGTAGGTGAAATATGAAAAAGATAATTGTTTTACTCTCTATTGTTGTATTGTTTCTTACTGGATGTAGTGTCACTAAGTTAGATAGTACAGATTTAGGTAAGAATATAAAGTTATTACTTTCAGATAACGTTAAGATATACAATATGTATTTTGATGGATATAAGTATTATGTTCCAAAGGGTTTGAAATTACTTAATAAAGATGAATATAATGCTGTTTTCTTGGATAGAAATGATAATAAATACTATTTATATATTGATGCTATTAGTTATTATCATAAAACGGAAAATACTTATATGGTTGATGAGAAGATTCATTATTCTAATAAGTTAGATTATAATGGTAAGACTGGATATATAAATATTGAGAAAATAGAAGATAAGTATTTTATACAGTTTATGTTTAATTATGCAAAGATGGAAGCATATGTTTCTGAGAGGGATTTAACAACAGTAGTTAATAATATGTGTTATGTATTACGAACAGTTAAATTTAATGATGATGTTTTGGAGAGTTTGATTGGAGATAATGTTTTAAGTTATCAAGAAGAGAACTTTACATTGTTTGATACAGAAGGATCTAGTGAGGATTTGTTAGAAGTCGTTGATGAGAATGATTCTAGTAAGAAGAATGATTTTAGTGATGAGGAAGAATTTGAATTAGATGAAGACTATTAAAGAGGTGAAGATATGGGCTTTTTTGATAAGATAAAGAATGCTTTATTTGAAGAAGAGTATGTTGAGGTTGAAGAAAAAACTAAAAAAACCAAAAAAGAAGTTCCTAAAAAAGAAGTTGAACGTCCAATAGCGAAAAAAGTTGTTTTGCCTAAGAAAGAAGAAGTAAGGGTAGAAGAGCTTGATGAGGAAGAATATTTGGATGAGGATTTTGAAATTCAGCCAAATGTTGATAGGGAACCAGAGAAAATAAAAGAAGATTTTAAAGTTATGGATGATGATGACTTTAGAGTAGAGGAAGAATATAGACCTAGTGAACCTAAAATTGTGAAGGTTATTGAAAAAGATGAACCAGTTATTAGGGAAAGAGAAAAAGAGGAAGTTCATTATTATCAAGGAAAAAAAGAAAAACAACCTTATGGTATTGATGATTCTACTAGAGTAAATGTTCCTGAGTATGGTAGAAATAATGAGATTTCACAGTATAGTGGAGTTTATGAGAGAAAAGAAGATAGAACTCATTTTAAGCCTTCACCAATAATTTCACCAATATATGGTATTTTAGATAAGAACTATAAAAAAGAAGATGTTGTTACTAAAAGAGAAGTAAGATTAACTAGTAGTTATGCTAGAGAAAACTTAAGTGTTGATGATGTTAGGAAGAAAGCATATGGAACGTTAAGTGATGATTTAGTTAAAGAACTTGGTGAGGAACCTAAAAAAGAGATGCCATTTGAAGTGGAAGAAGAAAAAAATGATGGCAATTTATTAGTGGATTTAAGTGATGATAAAGAAAAACCTGCTGTTAAAGAGGTAACTATGGGTGATGCCTTAGAATACTTTGAAGATTTAGGTTTAGAATATAATGTAGATTATGTTGATGCTAGTAAAGAAAAAGCAACTGGTCGAAGAAGCAAAGAAAATTATGATTTAGTTGATACTAATATAGAAGAAAATTTTGAGGTTAATAAACTTGATGATGCCAAGAGTGAAGAACCTGTGATGGAACCAGTTAAAGAATTAGATATTGATGTTGATTCTGATGATAATTTATTTGATTTAATTGATTCAATGTATAAAGATAATGATTAGGAGGACTAGACTATGGAATTATTATTAAATTCAATTTTGCCTGTATTATTATATACGGCTGGTATCATATTATTAATAGTATTAATTATTTTAGGAATAAGATTGATTCAAGTACTAAATAAAGTGGATAGAGTAGTTGATAATGTTGAAGAAAAGGTTAATTCTTTAAATGGAGTATTTGACGTTGTTAATAAGGCTACTGATACTTTGGCTGTAGTTGGAGAATCTGTTGTTGGAACAATCGCTGGATTTGTTTCTAGAATTTTTAATAAGAAATTAAACAAAGAGGAGGATTATTATGAGTAAAGAAAAAAAATCAGGATTAGGAAAATTTTTAGCAGGAGCAGCAATTGGAGCAGGGCTTGGAATTTTATTTGCACCTAAAAAAGGTAGTGAAACAAGAGCGGATTTAAAGGCTAAATTAGATGAATTAGTAAAACAAGTTAAGAATATTGATGTTGAAGAAGTAAAAGAAGAGTTCGAAGAAAAATTAGAAAACTTGAAGGCTGAATTAGCAGATTTAGATAAAGAAAAGGTTTTAGAAATTGCAAAGAAAAAATCTAAAGAATTAAAAGATAAGGCTCAAGAATTAGTTGATTTAGCTATTGATAAGGGAACTCCAATCTTGAGAGATATGGCCGAAGAAGTAAGATTGAAAACAGTTGATGTTACTAAAGAAGTTCTTAAGAAATTAGAAAATGTAGAAAAAAAGTAGAATAAGAGTGGCTAAATAGTCATTCTTTTTTGTAGGAGGATTTTATGGGGATTTTTTCTAGAAGAAGTGTGTTTGATAAAAATTTTATTTTAGAAGATACGTTTATTTATAAAAATTGTGTTTGTTTTGATTATAAAAATATTTATGACGATCAATATACGGTTCAGGGATTTTGTATTGCTAGGGATTATTGTATGATTTCTGCCTATAGTAAAATGTGGGCTAAATCTAGGATATATTTATATGAAAAAAATGGTGTTTTTAAGAAATGTGTGGAGTTAAATAATGCTGCGCATGTTGGTGGAATATCATACGATTATATAAATGATGTTGTTTTTGTAACTGGTGAACGAGGCAAAATAAATGCTTTTGATTATAATGAATTGATTAGTGGAAGTTTAAAGGAATATCAATGTAATGTGGACATTTCTAAGGTTTTGGATGGTTCTGTAAGAGCGGCAACAGTTTATTTCTATAATAATTGTTTATATGTTTGTACTTTTTCTAATGTTGGAAGAATGGTTAAATTTGATATAGATGTTAATAAAAAGAGAATGTCTATTGACGCTAAAGAGTATGTGGTTACTAATGATTTGCCGGCTTGTATTCAAGGTGTTTGTGTATTTGAAAATGAGGGTAATTTATTTTATTTGTTTAGTCAGTCTTTTGGGAATTTGAAATCTATTATTAAAATATTTGATGCGGAATTTAATTTTTTTGGACAGAAGATACTTGAAAATATTGGAATTGAGGGAATTGATTTGGATTATACAGGAAATATTCTTAGTGTATATGAAAATGGAGTTAGTACTGTTAAAAGGATACCGTTATATGGTCTTGATAGAGGATTGAAAGGTACTCTTGAAAAAAAGTATGTGGAAAAGGGAAGAATTCATCAGAATAAATTGGATAAAATGAAATAAGTTGTTGAAAAATATTGAATTTATGTTATTATATAAGTAATGTTTTCGATGAAAAACACTTAGTAGTTTAATTATTTTATTGATAGAGATTTAGTGGTTGGTGGAAACTAAAAGTGATAATTAGATGAATTACATGTTGGGAGAAAAAACGTTTATCGCGTTAAGATATGAAGTGCATAGACATTTGATTGTTTATGAATTAAGGTGGTACCGCGAACTATTCGTCCTTAGTGGATGGGTAGTTTTTTTATTTATATAGGAGGTATTTTATGCATACAGAATATGAAGTTAGAGTACTTGAGATTGATAGGAATGAAATTGTTAGAAAATTGGAACAGTTAGGGGCTGAATTTCAATGGGATTATGTTCAAAAAAGATATGTTTATGATTTTATTCCTAAGATTTATGGTAAATGGATTCGTCTTAGAACTAATGGAAAGAAGACAACTCTTACTATAAAAAATTTGGTTTCTTCGAAAATTGATGGAACTCAAGAATTAGAAATTGAAGTGGATAATTTTGAGAGATGTCATTTGATTTTGAAAGAATTGGGATATGAAGCAAAAGGGTATCAAGAGAATAGAAGATGTCAGTATATGCTTAATGGAGTAGAAATTGATATTGATTCATGGCCGTTAATTCCTACTTATTTAGAAATCGAAGGACCTAGTGAAGAGGCAGTTTATGATACACTGAAGTTGTTGGGGTTTGATAAGGATATGGCAACGACAAGAGATGTTGAAGGTATATATTTAGATTATGGTCATAATTTAGAAGAGATTTATGATTTAAAGTTAGAGGAGGATAGAAAATAATGACATTATTTGAAGAATTACAATGGAGAGGTCTTATTAAGGATGTGGCTGGGGAAGATATTGCGGACAAATTAAATAATGAGAAGATAACTTTTTATTGGGGAACTGATCCTACTGCGGATAGTTTGCATTTAGGACATTATTCGTCTTTGGTTACTGCAAAGAGATTAGCGAGAGCAGGTCATCATCCAATTCTTTTATGTGGTGGTGCGACTGGATTAATTGGAGATCCTAGACCTACTGCGGAAAGAGAAATTATATCAAAAGAAAAATTAAATGAAAATTTAGAAGGTATTAAGGCTCAAGTATTAAAAATATTTGATGGAAAAGCAGAAGTTGTTAATAACTATGATTGGTTTAGAGGATATGAGTTTACTGATGTATTAAGAGATGTTGGTAAATATATTAATGTTAACTATATGTTAGATAAAGATATTATTCGTAGAAGATTAGATAGTGGAATTACTTTTGCAGAGTTTGCTTATATGTTAATTCAGGGATATGATTTTTTATGGTTATATCAAAATAAGAATTGTATTATGCAAGTAGAAGGTTCTGATCAATGGGGAAATATTACGACTGGTTTAGATTTAATTAAGAAAAAATTAGGTGAAGATGCTTATGCATTTACAATGCCATTGATTTTAGATAAATTTGGTAATAAATTTGGTAAGAGTGAAGGGAATGCTTTATGGTTAGATGAAAGTAAGACTTCTAGTTATGAATTATACCAATATTTAATTAATGTTGATGATGAGATGGTTATTCATTATTTGAAAGTGTTTACGTTCTTAACTAAAGAGGAAATAGAAGAACTTGAAAAGAAAAATAATGAAAATCCACATTTAAGAGAAGCGCATAAGGCTCTTGCGAGGGAAATTATTACGGATTTACATGGAGAGCAATCTTATTTAGATGCAGTTAAGATTAGTGAATCATTATTTAGTGGAGATGTTAAATCATTTACTGAAAAGGATATTAATGATGCATTTAAAGGATTGGAGCCATTTAAAATTACTGAAGATACTTTACTTATTGATGTATTGGTAAGTGGGGGCGTTTGTTCTAGTAAGAGAGAAGCAAGAGAATTTGTTACAAACGGTTCAATTAGTTTAAATGGAGAGAAGGTTTCTGATTTAGATATGATGATTACTAAAGAAAGTTGTTTATATAATAAATATGTAATTATTAGACGTGGTAAGAAAAAATATTATATTGGAATTTACGAGTAGTAAAATAGTGCAAATAAAAGGAAATACAAGGAAGTATTTCTTTTTTAGTAGAAAAGAATTTATTAATTTGTTAGAATAATATTGAAGGTGGGATTACATGCATAAAAGAATTATAAAATTACTTAAAGTTGTTGCGATAGTATGTGTTACTATTTTAGTTATAGAATTAGTTTATATTGGGTATTTATTACAAGGAAAGTCAATTTATTTTGATGGAATAAATTCTGTTATTGGTATAGAGAATGGATATTTAACTGTGGGAAGTAACAATAATAATGATAAGTACTTTGAAAAGGCGAAGATTACAAAATATAATTTGAAGAAAGAGAAGAAATTTGAGACTCTTTATAATAAGGGGTATAATGGGGCTTTCTTTGATGTTTTGGAGGATGCTAATGGGAATTTTGTTGCGGTAGGAAGTTATGAAAAAAATGATGAGGAACATGAAAAAGGAATACGTACTGCGTTAATTGTTTCTTATGATAAAGATGGAAACTTGCTATATGAAAATGATTTTCAGGTATTAGGTAATTCTAAGTTTACAAGTATTACGTTAGTAGACGATGGTTATATTGTTACTGGACAAAGTGTTTATGAGGATATGATTGTTGGAATGGCCGAAGATGGTGGAGCCTTTGTAGTGAAGTATGATGATAAACTAAAGTTAAAATGGAAGAGTAATCTTGGCGATTGTAAAACAGCTATTTATAATGATGCGGTGGTTGTTGATAATTATATTTATGCTGTGGGCAAAAGTGATACATCAGTTGGTCTTATCTCAAAATATAATTTGAGTGGTGAGTTGATTGAGTCTAAAACTTATGAATATACTGATAAGCTAGGATTTACTGGAATTATTAATTCTAATGGATATTTATATGTTTGTGCGGCTAAGAAGATGGAGGATAGTAATAATATTAATGCAGTTATTTTACGATATAATACTAAACTTAGTTTACGTGAAGAAGAAATTTATGAAGATGATGGATATTCAAGGTTTAATCAAATTACTGTTGATGAAAATAATAATTTTATTGTGATAGGGACAACAGCAGGGCTTGATAAAGATAAATCTATTGATGGTGTGAATGTTTTTGTTCATGATGGATTGATTGGAAAATATGATAAAGATTTGGAAAAGATTTCTGTAGTTATTTATGGTGATGATCGAGATGATTATTTTACGGACGTTATTAACTCTGATGGAACTTATTTGGTGACTGGTTATTCATCGTATGAAGATGGAAGTTATTTAAGTAAATTTATTACATATAGTGATGCACTTAAGATATTGGGAGTAGAGTAGATGAAAATAGTATTAGTTAGACATGGTGAGACTGAAAGTAATTATCAGGGTATTTGTCAAGGTGTTTCAAATGTATTATTAAATGATACTGGTCGTAGGCAAAGTCAAAAGTTGAGAGAGAAAATTAAAGGTAAGCATTTTGATGTTTGCTATACATCACCTTTAGTTAGGGCAGTTGAGACGGCAATGATTTTAATAGGTGATAGAGTTCCGATGATTCCTGATAGAAGATTAATTGATCGTAATTTAGGTGAACTTGAGGGTAAAAACAGGGATTTATATAATGCAGATAAGTATTGGGACTATAAACTTAATTTTAATGAGTTAGGTGTTGAGCCAGTACAAGATATATTTAAAAGATGTAGTAGTTTTTTGGATTATGTTTTGGAAAAGCATGCAGGGAGTGATGTATTGATTGTTGCGCATGCTGCGACGATTAGAGCATTGAGACATTTACTTTTAAAAAGTGATGTTGAAAATACTGTGTTGCATGATGAAATAAAAAATTGTTATTATGAGGAAATAGATGTGTAAATTTGTGGTAAATAATGTAGAATTATTTGAGAAAGAAATTGATGATATGTTTGAAGATGGTATTAATGAGGCCAGTGATAAGTATGATACTGGTAAAATTGGACACTAAAAAAACCTAGTTTTCTAGGTTTTTTCATTTTATATTACTTGTTATAGAATTCAACGATTAATGCTTCATTTATGTCAGCATTAAGTTCGTTTCTTTCAGGAAGTCTAACATAAGTTGCTTCTTTTTTGTTTTCATCGTATGAAATGAATTCAACTCTTTTTGTAACTTTTTCTAATGCTTCGTTAACAACTTTTAAGTTCTTGTCATCTTCTTTTAATGAAATAACATCTCCAACTTTAACTCTGTATGAAGGAATATCAACTTTTTTACCATTAACAGTAACGTGTCCGTGGTTAACTAGTTGTCTTGCTCCACGACGAGTAGTAGCGAATCCGATACGGTATACTAAGTTATCTAAACGAGATTCTAATAATCTTAAGAAGTTAGTACCTTGAATACCTTGCATTTTTTCGGCTTCTAAGAATGTTTTGTGGAATTGTTTTTCATTAACACCATACATAAAACGAACTTTTTGTTTTTCTTTTAATTGGTTACCATAGTCAGAAGCTTTACCTTTACGAGCGTTACCATGTTGACCAGGACTATATGGACGACGAGCTAATTCTTTACCAGTTTCACTGATTGAGAATCCCACACGACGAGCTTGTTTGTATGAAGGACCAGTATATCTTGCCATAATTAATTTCTCCTTTCTTATATTACAAATCAATGAAATGAATCAGTCGTATCTTAGGGAGTTTTTCTTATGTTTTCGCATAAACAGCAACTGTTACTAGACTTTTGTTGAAAAACACTTTAAAATACTCTAATTCCGCTGTTTCAAGGAATTTGCATTTTTAATTATATGTTAAAAGTGTTGATATGTCAAGGTTTTTGTTTGATGTGAGGAGAATATATTGATGAATTTTATCAAAATAGTAGAAAATTGTTGGATATTTGTGCTAAAATATGTTTAGAAATAAAATAGAGGTGAAGATATGCAAGGACAATATTTAATAGTTGGATCAGTTGTTATAGTAGCACTTATTATTGTTATAGTTATTCTTCACTTTATTAGAAAGTCGGAGCTTAAATATTATAAAGAGAAGATTAAGAACCTTGAAGTACAAAGAAATTTAGTTGCTTCGACACCGGTACTTTTAGAATTGTCAAAGGTAGAGCCTATTATCAAAAATGATAAGATGGAAGAAAAGTATAATAAGTGGCAAGATAGATTTACACGTATTAGAGAGCAAAGATTAACACAGATTGATGATATGTTAGTTGATTTAGATCTTTATATGGAAAAAAGAGATTATAAAACTTGTAGTATTAGTATTGCGAAAATAGAAATTGAGATATATAAGGCAAGGGAATCTGCGGAGACATTACTTGAAGAAATTAGAGATATTACGCTTAGTGAAGAGAAGTATAGGGCAATTGTTATTAAGCTTAAGGCTAAGTATAGAAGTTTAAATAAGGATTTTCAAGATCATAAACAGTTATATGATAGTATGCAAGATGCTATTGGGTTGCAACTTGATAATATTGAAAGCAAGTTTTTAGATTTTGAAAAGGTAATGGAAAAGAACGAATATAGTGAAGTTGTTCATATTGTTAAGGCGTTGGATGCTATGATTGAGCATATGGATATTATAGTAAAAGAAGTTCCTGATGTATTGTTAATGGCTAATCAAGTAATTCCTAATAGAATGAAAGAGGTTGAGTTGACATATAAGGATATGTTGGAGAATGGGTTTCCTTTGGAATATTTAAATATTGAATATAATTTGGAAGAGACTACTAAAAATATTGAGGCAATTTTAGATAAGGTTAGAATCCTTAATCTTGAAGGATGTATGTTTGATTTAAAAACAATGCTTGAGTATTTTGATTCTTTGTTCATTGACTTTGAGAAAGAAAGACTTTCAAGAAAGGTATTTGAAGAAGTAAATGCCGATTATAGGAAAAAAATTGAGAAGACTAATAAATTGGTAAGTGATGTTTATTTACAACTTGATGATATAAAAAATATGTATGATTTAAGTGATCAAGATATTGAAATTATTCATGAAGTTAATAAAGTTTTAATTGTTATAAATGATGATTATAAAAAATTGCTTGCGAAGGTTGAGTCTGGTGCTACTCCTTATTCGATGTTACATCAAGAAATTGAAAATCTTACATTGAGACTTTCTGAGATGGAGGATGAGTTTGATAAGGCTTTAAAATCACTTGGAAATATGTATGAAGATGAAGTTAGAGCAAGAGAACAATTGGAAGAAATTCAAGAATTCTTAAAACAATGTAAGAGTAGAATGAGGGCTTATAAATTGCCGGTTATTACGGATAATTATTTTGTACAATTGTCTGAGGCAAATGAGGCGATTATTGAAGTTATTAAAGAACTTGAAAAGAAACCGATTGTAATTAGGACACTTAATACAAGAGTTGATACTGCAAGAGATTTAGTTTTGAAATTATATAATACAACTAATGAAATGATTAAGACTGCACAACTTGCGGAGATGTCAATTGTTTATGGTAATAGATATCGTAGTTGTTATCCAGAAGTTGATAAAGGATTATTTGATGCGGAAATTCAATTTTTTAAAGGAAATTATAAAAATGCATTAGATATTTCAATTAAGGCTACTGCAATAGTAGATGAAGATATTTATAAAAAACTGTTAAGAGTTTATGATAAGTAATTAGAGATGCTGATTGGTCAGTGTCTTTTTTGATTTAGGAGGAGATTTGGTTGTAAAAGGTGATATGATTTTTTTCTTGTGGAGAAGCGCTTTAGTGTGGTAAAATATGCGTGGTGGAGGAAGTCTTATGAATAGAGTGATATTAATTAAATACGGAGAACTTAGTACGAAAAAAGGAAATAGAAATTTCTTTATTAAGACTTTGTGTGATAATGTAAAAGAAAAATTAAAAAATTATGATGTTAAAATATCTAAAGATAGAGCAAGAATGTATATTGAATTTTTGGATAGTGATTTAGAAAATATTAAAAAAGTTATTGATAAAATATTTGGTATACATATGTATCATATTGCGCATATTGTTGATACTAATATTGAAGAAATTAAATCAAGTGTTTTAGAGATTGTAAAAAAAGAAGAATTTAAAACTTTTAAAGTGGAAACTAAAAGAAGTGATAAATCTTTTGAAGTAAATAGTCAAGAGATGAATAAAGTGCTTGGTGGAGTTATTTTAAGAAATATATCTGATATTAACGTAGATGTTCATAATCCGGACATGTTAGTAACTGTTGAAATTAGAGAGAAGAATTCATATATTTATTTAAATAGTTATAAAGGTAGCGGTGGATATCCTGTTGGAACTCAACCTAAGGGAATGTTGATGCTAAGTGGTGGAATTGATTCTCCTGTTGCGGGATATTTAGCAATGAAACGTGGTGTGAAATTAGATGCTGTTTATTTTGAGGCTATTCCACATACAAGTTTAGAGGCTAGAAATAAGGTTATTGAACTTTGTAAGAAGTTAGCGAAATATACTGATAAAATTAATTTACATGTAGTTAATTTTACGCCAATTCAAGAAGAAATTTATAAAAATTGTAGAGAAGATTATTGTATTACTATTATGCGTAGAATGATGTATAGAATTATGGAAAAAATTTCTAAGAGTCATAAAGGTTATGCAATAGTAAATGGTGAATCTATTGGACAGGTTGCTTCGCAAACATTGACAAGTATGAGAGTAATTAATAGTGTTACTAATATGCCAGTTATTAGACCTGTTGCATGTCTTGATAAATTAGAGATTATGGATATTGCAAGAAAAATAGATACTTATGAAATTAGCATTTTGCCATTTGAAGATTGTTGTACTGTTTTTGTTCCAAAGCATCCAGTAATTAATCCAAGAATCGATACGGCAATTTATGAAGAAGAAAAGTTTGATTATAAGAGTATGATTGATGTAGCAGTTGAGACAATAAATACAATTAAAGTATCAGAAGATATGGATAATGAGTTTAGTGATTTGTTATAATTTTCCAGTAAAAAGTATGTATTAAAAGTTCATTATTTCACATTCTAGTAATGTACAGGAGGTGAAATAAATGAACAATAAAAACTCAATGAAGATGAGAGTTCCAGGAGCTAAACAAGCTATTGAAAAAATGAAATATGAAATAGCTAATGAATTTGGTGTTAATTTAGGACCAGATGCTACTAGTCGTGCTAACGGATCAGTTGGTGGTGAAATTACTAGACGTTTAGTTCAAAATGGTATGAACCAAATTGGTGGAAGCTACCAAAGTAAATAAGTTAGCTTAAAAGATAGACTTTAGTTGTCTATCTTTTGTTTGTGTAATAAAAATGTCTGAAAGTAATTAACATATTTACAATTTTTTTACAAATTATAATATTTTATGATTATTAGTTTTTGTACTAAGTGAATTTTGAAACAGAAAAATTATATATAATTAGTATTTAAACTGATTTTTTTAAGTAAACTTTTAACTTATGAGTGGACGTTTTGCAAGAATTATGTTTTTGGTTTGTAGAAGTATGGAAATTTTGGAAAATACATAATTCGGCATAATATGTCGTTTTATTTGATGTATAGTAGATGGTGCAATGCAATTAAAAGATTTTGATAAGGTGGAATTAACAGATATTGATTTTAAAGAATTTTTAGAAAAAGATAAACCAAAGAGTGAAGTTGTAAGATAAAAATGGCCACGTAAAATGATGTGCACTGCTTTTTTTACTTTGGATTTTAGTATATAGTTGTGTTATGGTTAAATTAAGGTAAAGATATTGATGAGTTTTATATAATTTAGTAGTGGTTATATAGGTTTTTATTTTGTATTTTTATTATTTTTATGGAAAAAGAGGTACAATTCGTGTATAATACTAGTAGATTATTTGAAAGAGGTGTAGTATTTTATGAAAATAATGTCAATCAATGCTGGAAGTAGTTCTTTAAAGTTCAGTTTGTTTAATATGGACAATGAAGAAGTTATTGCTAGTGGATTATTTGAAAGAATTGGTATTGAACAAAGTTGTTATACTATTAAATATAATGGTGAGAAGTTAAAACAAGAAGTTGACTTACCGGACCATAGTGTAGCAGTTTCAATTTTGTTAGAAAAGTTAGTTGAACTTGGAATTATCAAGTCTTTGGATGAAATTAATGGTGTTGGACACAGAGTAGTTAGTGGAGGAGATCGTTATAGTGAATCAATTTTAGTAACTGATAAAGTTGTTGAAGATATCATTGAATTAAAAGATTATGCTCCATTACATAATCCAGCTCATGTACTTGGTATTAATGCATTTAGAGAAGCATTACCAGGTGTTCCTATGTCAGTAGTATTTGATACAGCATTCCATCAAACAATGAATCCTGTAAGTTATTTATATCCAGTACCTTATAGTTGGTATGAAGATTATAAAGTAAGAAAATATGGTGCTCATGGAACTAGCCATAGATATATTGCTTTAACAATTGCTGATAAATTAAAAAGAGATGATTTAAAAGTTATTTCATGTCATTTAGGAAATGGTGGTTCAATTACTGCTATTAAAGATGGTAAATGTGTAGATACTTCTATGGGATTTACACCACTTGCTGGTATCATGATGGGAACTCGTTCTGGAGATATTGATCCATCAATTATTCCATTTGTTATGGAAAAAGAAGGAAAAAATGCTTCAGAAGTAATTTCTGATTTAAATAAAAAATCTGGTTTCTTAGGAATTAGTCAATTAAGTAGTGATTCTAGAGATATTGAAAATGGAATTGCTGAGGGAAATGAAAAATGTGAATTAGCACAAGAAAAATTCATTAGAACTGTAGTTGATTATATCGCAAGATATTATGTTTTACTTGGTGGTTGTGATGTATTATGCTTTACTGCTGGAATTGGTGAAAATAGTAAAACTACAAGAGCGAAGATTGTTGAAAAACTTGAATGTTTAGGATTTAAGTTAAATGAAGAAGCAAATGATGTAAGAGGGGAATTTAGAAAGATTAGTAGTGATGATTCAAGCACACTAATTTATATTGTTCCAACTGATGAAGAGTTAATGATCGCAAGAGATACTCTTAATTTAATCAATAGATAGGAAAATGTGTGATGTTTAAAAAAATATATAAGAAAATAGAGGAATATAATACTATTGTAATTGCTAGACATATTGGAGTAGATCCTGATGCTTTGGCGAGTCAGTTAGCGTTGAGAGATGCTATTAAATTGACTTTTCCAGAAAAAAAAGTTATCGCAATAGGAACTGGTAGTGCAAAGTTTTATAGTATTGGTAGATTAGATAAGAATGAAAAAGTAAACAATGCTTTATTAATTGTACTAGATACTCCTGATAAAAAAAGAGTTGATTCAGTTGATTTCTCATCATTTTCTTATATGATTAAAATTGATCATCATCCATTTGTAGAAAAATTTTGTAACTTAGAATATATAGAGGATACTGCTAGTTCAACGGCAGAAATAATAATGAATTTTATTATGAATGTTGGTCTTAAATGTGATAAAAATATTGCGGAAACATTATATATTGGATTAGCGTCAGATTCTAATAGATTTTTATTTGATAGTTGTACTTCAAAAACTTTTGGGTTAGTTTCTATTTTTTTAGAAAAGTATAATTTTGAACTTAGTGAAGTTTATAAGAAATTATATTTAAGACCTATGAATGAAGTACGATTAGAAGGTTATATAGCGTTAAATATGGTTGTTACAGATAATGGTTTGGGCTATATAAAAATTACTAATGAAGTGCTTAATCAATTAGAGGTTGATAGTGCTTCAGCAGGTAATATGATAAATAACTTTAATTTCATTAAGGAAGTTTTAGTTTGGGCAACAATTACGGAAGATGTGAAAAATGATCAGATTCGAGTATCTATACGTTCGCGTGGTCCGGAAATTAATGAGGTTGCTGAAAAATATAATGGTGGGGGACATAAATTTGCGTCTGGAGCCAAACTTAAGAGTTTTACGGATGCAATGCAATTAATGAAAGATTTAGATGATTGTCTGATTGAATATAATATGGTAAATAGTGAGGAGAAATAATATGGTAATCAAGGAAGCTAATTTAGAGGTTATTGCTACTAGAAGAAGTCAATATCCTATAGATGGTAAACCGGAGTTTTTACTTGTAGGCCGCAGTAATGTTGGTAAGAGTAGTTTTATAAACTCAATTTTATCAAGAAAAAATTTGGCTTATACTTCAGCGCGTCCTGGAAAGACACAAACTCTTAACTTTTATGGAATTAATGATGCATTTTATTTAATTGATGTTCCTGGTTATGGTTATGCAGCTGTTGATAA
>CAYXZZ010000034.1:0-16066 GCA_964470055.1 uncultured Mycoplasma sp. | reverse complement strand
AGTCTGTAAATAAATCTGTGTAAATAGTAAATCTTTCCATGATGAAATAGAAATGTAAGGATTTTTTATTGTTTTTGTCAAAAAATTGCGGAATTTCTTTTTTTATCGCGAATAATACTAGTAGGAGGTGAAAGAAGAAAGCATTTATGAAGATTGTATTACAAGATGGTATGAAAGATTGTGGTGTTTGTGCTCTGCTTTCTGTTGTGAGATATTTTGGAGGAGATGTATCGAAGGAGTATTTGCGAGAGATAACAAACACTACAAAAAATGGTGTATCGGCTTATAACTTAATTGAAGGTGCCAAAAAACTGGGATTTGATGCTTCTGGTGTGTGTGGAGATATGACAAATCTAGAAAAAAATAACTTACCTTGTCTTGCACATTTGGCTATTAATAAAAATTATAAGCATTTTGTAGTAATATATAAAATTGATAGAGAACTTAATAAAGTAGTTATAATGGATCCGGCTAAGGGGAAAAGAGTGTTGTCTCTTTCTGAATTTAGGCTTTATTCAACTAATAATTTTATATTACTAAAACCATTAAAGAAAATGCCATATTTAAGTAATAAGAAAGTAGTGAAGAAGACTATTTTTTCAAACTTAAAGAGTAATAAGAAGTTGTTTATTTTGTTGATATTTTTTATAATTAGTTATTTTATTTTTAATATATTAGTGGCTTTTCATTTTAAATACCTATTGGAATTCGTGATTAATTATAATGTTTCAACAAATATTAAAATAATTTGTTTTGTTGTATTTGTAATGTATATCTTGAGATTAGTTAGCGAATTTATAAAAAATGTTTTGTTTATGAAGATTAGTAGTGCATTAGATGAAGTTATTACTACTAAGACATTTAAACAGATTCTTTTACTTCCGTATTTATTTTATAAAAATAGAACTACTGGTGAGGTGATAACGAGACTTAAAGATTTAAGCCAAGTGAAAAATTTTTTAATACGATGTTTTTCGATTTTAGTAACTGATGTATTGAGTTTGATAGTATTTTTGATATTTATGTTGAAAATTAATGTGAAGATGTCTTTATTTGTTTGCGTTTTAATATTAGGAATGTTTTTGATTATTTTGTGGAGATCTAAGAAGAAAAAAGAAGGATTTTTTAGAGTTTGTAGAAGTGAAGAGAAGGCTAATTCTTATTTAATTGAGGCTCTTAGTAATGTTGATACTATTAAGGGTGGACATATAGAGAAAAGACTTATTGATAAATTTTTGTTGATATATAAAGATTTATTGGAGAAAAATTATTTATATACAATAGTAGTAGCAATTAACCAATTTATTAAAGAAAATATAAGGGATATTTTGTTACTGGTTACTTATGGAATGGGAAGTATTTTGGTATTAAAAAATTCACTTAGTATAGGAGACATTGTTTTATATCAGACGTTTTTAATGTATTTTTTGGATGGTGTTTTGGCACTTATTAATTTGGTTGATGATTATCATAGTTATAATGTGTCCTTAAAAAGAGTTGAAGATTTATATACTATTAGTAGTGAAAAGTTTGAGGGTTCTTACTATTATTATAGTTATTGTTTAGATGGAGATATTGTTTTTAAAAATTTAGTTTATAAATATAGTAGTAAGAAAATTTTGGATTCAGTTAATTTAGTGATTAAATATGGAGAAAAAGTTTTATTAACCGGAGAAAGTGGTAGTGGGAAAAGTAGTTTAGTGAAGATACTAATGAAGTATTTAGAAGTTCCTTATGGAATGTGTTCAATTAAAGGAATTGATATTAATCATTATCATTTAGAAAATATTAGAAAGAATATTTCTTATGTTTCAAGTAATGACTTTTTATTTACAGATAGTTTGTATAATAATTTGACTTTGGAAAAAGAGGTATCGGATGATTATTTGGAGAAAGTAGTTGAAATTACTAAGGTTGATGAAATAATGAAACGGCGTGAGAGTGATTATAATATGATGGTTGAAGAAAATGGATTTAATTTTAGTAATGGAGAAAGGCAAAGAATAGTTTTGTGTAGATATTTACTTCGAAATAGTAATATTTATATATTTGATGAGGCTTTAGGGCAAATTGATATTGATAAAGAAAGAGATATTTTAAAAGACATGTTTAATTTTTTAAAGGATAAGACAGTTATTGTGATAAGTCATAGATTTAATAATAGTGATTTGTTTGATCGGGTTATTAAATTGGAAAATGGAAAGATATATGAAGAAACGGTATGAAAAAAAAGACTTAATAGTGGGGAGTAGCGTAGTTTTCTTTCTTATAGTATTTTTATTTTTAATTTTCTTAATAAGAAATCATGTGGTTTTATATGAAAAATTTAATGGTATTGTTTCTAAGGAAGATGTATTACAGTTGGTACTTAGTGATGAGGAATTAAAATTATTTTATAAGAATCAAGTCTTTTATATTGAGGGTAAGAAGAAAAAATATAAAATATTAAAGATAGAAGAAGCAGTAGTGAAACGAAAGGGGGATACATATAATCAGGTTTTTATTGAGACTAATATTTCTAATATGTTGAAGGTTAATGATGTAGTGGAAATTTCAATTATGAAGAAAAGTGTTAAAAGTGTAAATTTATTTAAAATAATATGGGGTGGTGATTTAGATTAAAATAGTAAGTAATAAAGAATTAGATAAAATTTCTGGTGGAGGAGTTGAATGGTTAGGCGTTGGATTAGCGGTTGCGGCTTTGATTGTCTTTATTTCTGGCATATTCGAAGGTTATACAAATCCTGGGAGGTGTAGTGAATGAGTAAAGTTGATGAGGAAAAATTGGATATAATTTGTGGTGGAGGAACTAGTATAACAGGTACTTTAGTAAGTGCAATAACTGATGTTATAAAGGTACTTTATGATGCAGGGCATGCAGTTGGTTCATCAATAAGAAGAATTAAAGAAAAGGAATTGTGTCCAATAAGTGATTAAAAAATATAAAAACATTTTTCTTGTAATTTTAGTAATTTTAAGTTTGCCACTTGTACCTTTGATTTTAAAATATATATTTTATTTAGGAGTACTAGTTGGAAGATATTTACGTTTTTTATGAAAAAAATTAATTTTTTTGGAAAAACCTTTAAAAAAATGTTGAAAAATAAAGAAACATCTGATATAATTCATTTTAGTTGAAGCGAAGGGAGGGATAATGATGGCAACTAAAGTAACTGTTAGAGGTAACTTAGATCAAGCTCTAAGAAAGTTTAAGCAAAAAGTAGCAAGAGACGGTGTCCCTTCAGAATGGAAAAAAAGAGAAGCTTACGATAAGCCAGGTGTTCGTAGAAGAGCTGCTAAAAAAGAAGGTATTAAGAATTCTCAAAAGAGAAATCGCGCTAATAATAGAGATTATTAATTTAATCTCTTTTTTTAACCTTTTTGAGTTGACATAATTTGACATTTTTGTGTTTTTATGGTATAATCTGTTCACTATGTAGGGGTGAGGTTATATGGTAGTAAGTCAGTTTTGCAGTGATGAGGCTGTTAATGGATTACTTAATTATGGTAAGCGTGTTGTCGATCAGGCTTGTTGCAAATATGAAAGGCCGAGTGAACTTAAGACAATTCAATATTTGGTTTTTGCGGGGATGGTTTCTTATTATGGCTTTGAACATATTGATGAGATAACAAAAGCCTTTAGGGATAATAAGTTTTATTATACGAAAAAGAGCGTTATTGATTTTATGCAGGAACATGTAGGATCAAAAAGTGCTTTAGATTGTTTGACTCCGGATACTATGGCTTATTCTTATCAGAATTATTTTCATAATAGAACCAAAAATCAATATTATGCAGAATGTATGATTGTTGTGTCGGATCAAAAACAATGTGCACCTGATAGATTGTTAGAAAATACAACTCATGAAATTAATCATGCAGTTAATTCAGTAGTTAAAAAGATTACACCAGTGGGTGGTAGTTTTAAGTCTAGAATGGGACTTTATGAACGGGATTTTAGAGATGGTAGTAGAAAAAATATTATGTTAGAAGAGTCTTTTAATACATTACAGTCAGCGGAAATTATGGATCATATTTTGGAATTTACAAATTATCGTGTTGATGATCCAGAAATAAAGTATGCACTTGATAGTATTAAGTATGCAGCAGGTAAGAAAAGAATGGGATTGGGATATGTGAAAGTTACACCTGTTGTTAGACCATTGTATGAGAATAGTAGATTTAATGGTATTTTGAGAGATAGAAGACTTGATGGTAATATTGATGTTGTAAGAGATGAATTTGATGCGAAAGTTGGAGTGGGTTCATTTTATAGACTTGATACACTTTGTGGAGAGGTATTTAGAAGTTCTCCAGGTATTTTTAATACTAGTAAAAGTAGTGCGGATGATTTAGTTAAACAATATGTGAAAAAGTAATGGAGATTATGGTATGAGTAAATGTAATGATATAAATGAATTATTAGAGTATAGTAGAAAAATGATTAAGCAGATTGATCATATTAAAGGAAATTCTATGGAACTTGAAGATGCTAAAACTTTAGCGTTTGCGGGAATGGTTTCATATTATGGACAAGAATATTTTGATGATGTTTATTTGTCTTTTTTAGATACTGACTTTGTTTGTTGTGATGATAGTATTGTGGAATTATTAACTAAAAAATATGATGTTAGTAAAGAGGCGCTTGGAAGTATTTCTAATCATGAAATGGGAACTTTTTATGAAGTGTCTGGATATCAAGATGAGAAGACTAAAAAGATTAAACTTAAGAGAGTTATTTATATTGATAAGTCTTTGTTGCAGTTTCCAGATGTTTTAGTTGAAAGAATTGTACATCAGATGAATCATGTAATTAATTCTAGAAAAAATTCTATTTGTAGAAAGCAAGGACGACTTGCATCGAGAATGGGAATGGCATTAGATTATTTTAGTTCTAGACAAAATGAGTCTTTAATGATTGAAGAGACTATTAATGGATTACAGACAGAAGATATATGTGGAAAGATTAGAGATTTTGGATGTTTTGATTTAAATGATTCAAGTCTAAGTAGAATTATTAATTTAATGTCATCGGATGTGGAAGAATTTAAAGATTATGATATAATTGGCGAAGTAGTTAAACCTTTATATGATGATTCTAATTTTAGAGGTGTCTTAGTTGATAAGAGACTTTCGGGTAGACTTTCTGGTATTAGAGAAGAGTTTGATTCTAAGGCTGGAGAGGGAACTTATAATGTCTTGTTGGCGTGTTGTGATGAAGTAGCGAAGGCAAAGGATTCTTCGGCAAGAAAAATGTATAGGAATCAAGCAAAAACTTATGTTAAAAGATATACTGATGTCTCTTCACAGGGATAACAATGTAATTGAATAATTTTGGCAAATAATTTATAATATGTACAAGGAGAGTGAAACTATGGTAGAAAAATTAAAACAAGATATGGTAGAGGCCATGAAGAATAAAGAAAAAGAAAGATTAACCGTTATTAGAATGGTTAAAGCGGCTATGGATCAAGAACATATCGACCGTAAGAGAAAAATTAATGATGAGTTATTAATTGAGGTAGTTAATAAACAAATTAAAATGAGAAAAGACTCAATTAGTGAATTTGAAAAGGCTGGCAGAAATGATTTAAGTGAAAAGACACAAAATGAAATTGATATTTTAATGGCTTATTTGCCTGAACAGTTATCAGTTGAAGAAGTGTCAAAGATAATAGATGAAATTTTTGAAGAGATTAAACCTGAAGGTCAAAAAGACATGGGAAAGGTTATGAAAGAAGCAACTGCTAAACTAAAAGGTAAGGCAGATATGAAAGAAGTAAGTGACATTATTAAAGAAAAATTACAATAATGATAATAAATTGTAGAGTTATTTATATAAAAACTTAAAACTATTAACATGGATTGATGTTAATAGTTTTTTATCGCCGTCAAAATTATTAAAACCGTGATAATACGGGGAAAAATACAGAAAATGTATAAAGTTACATACTTGATACATTTTTATTTTTTTCTTATTTTTCCTAGTTATAACATATAATTTACTATTTTGAATACTTAAAATTAATATTAAAAAATTGTTAAGAATATTAACGAATTGAAATTTTGAAATAGATTTTAAGCCGTCAAAAAAATTTAATTGTTAAGACAATTAAGCGGTTGATAATTGAGTAGAAATTATTGATTTCTTTAATAGTCTGTGAATGGTGATAAATTCTTTATTTTTATAAAAAATGTCTGTAGATAAGTTATTGTGTTCTTACAATTATTGAGTTTACTGTTATGATTTATGTTACTACAACAACCTATCAAGCAAAAGAGAATGACTTGGAAAGAATGGGTAAATAGTAGTTATAATGTAGATAATTATGTTCTTTCGCAATGGACTTCAATAGATATTGTTAGTGTTAATAAAAGTGACGGAACAGTTATATTTGGTGGAACTACTACTGAAAGAACTGATATGGTTTCACCTGATGATATTATCTCTTCTGATTTAATTTATGGTTCAAATTTAGAGGATCAGTTTTGTTTATTTAAAATCGATGTTGTGATTTAGTCATATTCAAAAAATGAATATGATTTTTTTCTTTATTATTTCATATACTTTGATAGGTGAAGAGTATGCTAAAAAAGGTATATGAATTTGTTAAGGATGAAGAATTTCGTTTTACTGTTTATAATAATAGAATTCATATTATTAATTATAAGAAGATTAGTAGTTTAAATAGTGATTATATTTTGATAGAGTGTGATGATCGGAAAATTAGTGTTAAAGGGAGTGGACTTGTCTTAAATCGATTACTTGATAGTGAGGCTTTGATAGTTGGGAGTGTTAATAGTATAGAGGTTATTTATGGATAAGTATAGACTTTGTATAAAGGGTAAAAATCCAGAATATTTTTTAAGAAAAGTAATTGATCGTAAAGTTAACATCTACGAGTTAGAAAGACATAGTAAAGAATTGTATTTGACTGTTGATGTTGATGGGTATAAGAAGATTAAAAAGATTAAGACTAGTTATGAAATTTATGTGGTTTCTGTTACGGGTCTTTTGAAGATAAAAGAAGTATTTAATAAATATTTTTTCTTTATCTTATTTTTTTGTATGGGTATTTGTTTAAATATATTTTTAAGTACTGTTATATTTAAGGTGGAAGTGGTTCATTCTAATAAGTATATAAGAGAGTTAGTTTATAATGATTTGGAAGAGTTAGGAATTAGTAAATTTAAATTTAAGGTTAGTTTTGATGAGAAAGAAAAAATTGTTAAGGAAATTTTAAATAAAGAGAAAAATGATATTGAATGGTTAGAGATAGAAGAGGTTGGGACAAAGTATATTGTTAAAGTTGAGCAAAGAAAGTTAAATTCTAAGGAAGAGGTATGTAATAATAGGAATATTGTGGCTAAGAAGAATGCGATGATTTTAGAGATTTATGCTGATAGTGGAGAAGTTGTTAAGAAAAAACTTGATTATGTTTTAAAAGATGATGTTATTATAAATGGTGTTATTCATAATAAAGAAGATGTTGTTTCTAATAAATGTGCTATTGGTAAGGTTTATGGAGAAGTGTGGTATAAGGTAGAAGTAGAGCTACCTACAGAGTATCATGAGGTTAATGTTACGGGGAAAAGTAATTATCGAATAGAGTTTAATTTTTTAGATAAGAAATTTATATTATTTGGAGGGTATGATACTTATAAGAAAAATAGTATTATTAGTTTAGAAAATAAGTTGTTGCCAGTTAGTTTGTCTTTTTCTGAGTATTTAGAAACTACGGAGAAGAGTATTTATTATACTTTAGATAATGCGGAAGAGTATGCTTTAGAAATGGCAGAAGATAGGTTAACTAAGCAATTGAATGAAGATGAAGAGGTCTTATCTAAAAAAGTTTTGAAAAAACAATTAAAAAAGAGTAAAATAATAGTAGAGGTATTTCTTAAAGTGAAGGAAGATATTACTTCATATAAAGATATAGTTCTTGATGAAGCAAGTGAGGATGGTGATGGGTAGTGTTAGGAAGACTTACTAATACAATTCAAGATGTAATGGATTTTACTTGGCCGATGTTGATTATTTCGGTTGTAATACTTGTTTCATTTAGAATTTGTTATATTGTTAAAAATAGGCAGAGGTTTGTTTTATATAAAGAATTGTTGGCACTTAGTTTTATTATTTATGCGTTGTGTTTATTCCAAGTAGTGACTTTTCAGGATAATGTTTCGTGGTCAACTAATAATTTTATTCCTTTTAAGGAAATGTTGAGATATAATATAGGCAGTCGTTTATTTGTGAAGAATGTTTTAGGGAATATGTTGATGTTTTTACCTTATGGATTCTTTATTAGTTATTATTTGAAAAATAAGAGGCCTTGTTTAACTTTGGTTCTAACATTAGTAGCATCATTTTCAATTGAACTTGTACAGATGGGGATTGGTAGAGTATTTGATATAGATGATATTTTGCTTAATTTATTAGGTGGTTATTTAGGATACTTGATTTATTATTGGATTGGTAGATTAGCGGAAAAGTTGCCTAATATTTTTAAGAGCGAGAAATTTTTAAATATTGTTTCAATAATTATATTAATTGGGATTATTACAATATTGTAGGAGGAGTTTAATGAAAAAAATAGAAGTGTTTAATCAGACTGATGAAGAGATTAAGGAATTAGAAACTGTAGAAAAAGTTTTACTTAGTGCGATAGAAAAAGAAGAGTTAGATGATGTAACTTTTAATTTGATTATTGTTGATAATGAATATATACATGAGTTAAATAAGACTTATCGTGGTATTGATAGGGAGACTGATGTAATTACTTTTGCATTAGAAGATGAAGATAGTTTAATTGTTCCAGAAGAGGAAGGTAGAAATTTAGGGGATATATATATTTCTATTGATAGGGCTCGTAGTCAAGCAGAAGAATATGGTCATGAACTTCTTCGAGAACTTTCTTTTTTAGCGGTACATGGTTTTTATCATTTACTTGGGTATGATCATATGACTCCTGAAGAGGAAAAAGTAATGTTTTCTAAACAAGAGGAGGTTTTAGAAGCGTATGGGATTACTAGATAAACTTAAAAAGAGAAAGATTGAGTATAATAATAAACTTGATACTAAAAGATTAGGTAGAAGTTTTAAAGCGGCTTTTGAAGGTGTTAAGGCTACTTATTTAAAAGAACAGAATATTAAGATTCATACTGTAATTGCGATATTAGTAGTGGTATTTGGATTTATTTTAAAGATTAGTTATACAGAATGGTTAGTGTGTTTAGTTTTGATTGGTTTTGTTCTTATGGCAGAGTTTTTTAATACTGCAATTGAATATGTTGTTGACTTGGCATCTCCTAATATTCATCCTTTGGCTAAAGCAGCTAAGGATACAGCAAGCGCTGGAGTGTTGATGATGGCAATTTTGTCAGCAATAGTTGGTTTTGTTATATTTGGACCAAAGTTAGTGGAATTTATTGGAGGTTTATTGTAGATGAAAGAGAAGTTATTGGAATTATTAAAAAATAGTTATGCACCATATTCTAAATTTCCTGTTGCGGCAGTGGTTGTTTGTAAGGACGGGAGAGAATTTAGCGGTGTAAATGTTGAGGATGCGAGTACAAGAGCAGGAACATGTGCAGAAAGAACAGCTATTTTTAGTGCGATTGCAGCGGGAGTTAAAAAGGGAGAATTTAAAGAAGTAAACGTAATGGTTTCAAGTGGACAAATTGGAACTCCGTGTTTTGTATGCCGACAAATGATTTTAGAAGTGTTTGGGAAAGATGCAATAATTAGATGTTGGGCGCCTGATGGTAGATTTAGAGAATTTACAGTTGAGGAGTTATGTCCGTATCCATTTGATAGTGAGGATTTGAAATAATGAAGTGTGGATTTGTTAGTTTAGTGGGAAGACCAAATGTAGGAAAAAGTACATTACTAAATAGTGTACTGGGAATGAAGTTGGCTATTACTTCTGATGTAAGTGGGACAACTAGAAATGTAATTCAAGGTATTTATAACGATGATGAGTCGCAAATTGTGTTTGTAGATACTCCAGGTATTCATAAACCTACACATAAATTGGGAAGTTTAATGAATAAAAAAGCGTATAATAATACTGAGGGTGTTGATGTAATACTTTTTTTGATTGATATTTCTAAAGGTTTTGGTAAAGGTGATCAGTTTATTTTAGAGAGGATTAAAGATAAAGGAGTTCCGGTATTTTTACTTCTTAATAAGATTGATCAAATTAAAAATAAAGAAACTTTGTTAGGTGAAATTAATAAATTAAAAGAGTTATATGATTTTGCGGAGATTATTCCAATTTCTGCAATGAAACATGATAATGTTGATGTACTTATTAGTTGTATTAAGAAATATTTATCTAATTCGGAAGCAATTTATTCAGAAGATGATTTAACTAATGTTTCGACAAGATTTATTATGGCGGAATTTTTACGGGAGAAGATTTTGGAACTTACTCATGATGAGATTCCACATACAGTTACTTGTTATGTAGAAAATTATGAAGAAGATGAGGAAGTTGTACATATTCAGATTTTAGTTGTAGTTGATCGAGATAATATAAAGAAAATTATTATTGGAAAAGGTGGCTCAATGCTTAAAGAGATTGGCACAAGAGCAAGAGCGGATATGGAGAATTTCTTAGGTAAAAAAGTTTTCTTAGAGACATATGTTAAAACTTTAAAGAATTGGCGTGATCAAGAGAAGTATTTCTTAGAACTTGGGTTAAAGGATGAAGATGAATAAATTTTTGTATAAAAGAAAAAGTAAATCACCACTATATTAATAGAGGTGATTTTATGAATTATGATATTTTATGGAAGCTATTTATGAAAACTGGTGATATTAAATATTATAATTTGATGCAAGCATTGAAAAGAAGTGAGTAATTTTGAAGATTGATAGTTTTGAAGGTATTGTATTAACTGAAACTAATTATAGTGAATCAAGTAAAATACTTAATGTTTTGACTAATGATCGTGGTATTATTGGGATAATGTCTAAAGGGTGTCGAAATGTAAAAAGTAAATTACGTGGTGTTAGTAGAAAGTTAATTTATGGGACATTTCATGTTTATTATAAAGAAAATGGGTTGTCTACTTTAATTGGAGTTGATTTAATTAATTCTTTTTCAAAAACGATGATGGATTTGGAAAAGATTAGTTTTGCTTCGTATTTACTTGATTTGAGTTATCAGGTTGTGAAACAAAATGAAGAAAGTGAAATATTTGAATTACTTAAAGAGACTTTATTGAAGATTGAAGAGGGGCTTGATCCACTGGTACTTTCCAATATTTTAGAGTTAAAGTTACTTGATTATTTAGGAGTTCGTCCGAGCATTGATGCTTGTAGTGTTTGTGGTAGTGATAAGGGAATTGTTACTTTGTCTAGTGATGCAGGTGGATATGTATGTCGCAATTGTTTTAATAATGAGGGATATGTATCAGAAAAGACAATAAAAATGATTAGAATGTATTATTATGTTGATATTAAAAATATAAGTAAATTGAATGTTTCTTTAGAGGTTAGTCGAGAAATTAATCAATTTTTAGATATGTATTATGATAGATATACTGGACTATATTTAAAAAGTAAGGATTTTATTAAGAAAGTTAATCAGTTAAAGAAATAAATACTTCAGATGTGAGACTACTGAAAAAGTAGCAATAAAACAGGAGTTCTTAAATAAATCTTTTATAGTACTCCTTGAGTAGTTTCTATTTCGTAAATTTCTTGTAATATTTTTAATAATTCTTTTCGTTTACTTTCTTTTATATAAAAAATTCTTCCATTTCAGTTATGGAAGGATTTTTATTTACACAGAATTATTTACACTCTTTTTTTTGTATGCCTTTTCATTAGAAAAAATTGTTTTTAAAAAACTATCTTTCACTGACACTACTTACAACTCCGTTTTTGAAGTAAACGTATCCATAATCATTATAAACCCATTGTTCATGCGTTCCCCAAGAGTATGTGTCTTTATTTATTTTATCTGGATTTCCCCATTTTGTTTTCCTTACTTCAGAAGAAGTCATTCCTACTTTCGGAATTGAATTTTTGATTGCATTTTCCTGTTGTTTTTCAGATAGATATTCTTCTAATTGTTTTTGATTTGCCTGTTCGGATAATTCAAATGTTCTATAATAATGTCTATAACTACTTATTCCGCTAGATAAGTTATCAACATTTTTAGTTACATCATCTTCATCAGATATCATGTCGGCAAAAAAGCCCGTAATGTTATAATAATTATCACTTGTAAAATAGCTAAATTCTATTGTAGTATAATTAGTGTCTGCATCACTCATATTTTCATTAACATAGTAACTTTCAAGTGTTATTGTAGCACTTTTATATTTATTATATGCACCATCTTGGTCGCTTGTTTCTATATTGGTTATTTTATATTTATATAAGTTACTATTTTCAATTTTATCAAGATTTTCAAGTTTAATGTTATTTTCTTTTAAATAATCTTCTGAAAATGGGAAAATATATACTTCATCATTATTTTTTACATAGATTACTCTTTGATCTTTTTCATCAGTAAATCGCAATGGATAATGTTTTCTCATATAATCGGAACCGTTATATGAATTATTTTCATGATAATAATAGTAACCTTGGAAATCTTTTAAGACAAATTCTTCAAGTTCTTTTGTTAAACTTTCTTTCATTTCTTCATCTTGAGAGTTATTAATTCGTGTATAATAACCGTCTAACGCTTGTTCTAAATTTGTATATTTAACTTTTGCTACTGCATTGCGTTTAAGTGAATAGTCAATTTTTCCAAGCACAACCCCTAAAACAAGTACTACACCAATAAGTATAAATAATAATTTTTTGTTTTTAATTACACAAGTTAATTTTTTAGTTAGTAAAAGTATAATAACTACGATAATACTTAATACTAAAGTATACATTATAATAAATTTAATCATATTCGTAACTCCTTTAATTTATTTTTAAAATTTTTCATTTGTTTTTAAAACATAGTTTGCATTTTGCAAAATATGTTTGGTGTTCTTTAACACACTCATCTTCGCTCTTATAAAATTTGATATTTGTATTGTTTATATTATTAATTTTTGAATGACAACATCCTTTTATAATGTGTAGTGTTTTAGTGCCTTTGTTATAAAGATATTTATAATTATTCATATTTCCTCCTTTCGAAAAAATTATACCACCTTTTTGTCGCATTGAGTAGCATTTTGTCGAAATAAATAGCAAAAATAGGACAATATCTTCAGGTGATTTGAATGAATACTGAGAAAATAAAGAATCTGAGAGATGAGTTTGAGATAACACAAAGTGAATTGGCTAAAAAACTTGGATGCACAAGGTCTGCTTTTTCACTATGGGAAATAAATAAAAATACGATACCACTTTATTATTTAAATAAATTATCTAATATATTAAATGTTAACATTGATTATTTAGTAGATTTATCTGATGAGAAAATTATAAAATTTAAGAAAACTGAAATAGATAGAAAAGCATTAGGAGAAAAAATTAAGTATGCTAGAAAATCAATTAACTTTACTCAAGAAAAAATAGCGAGCAAATTAAATACAACTCATTCAGTTATTAGTGCTTATGAATCTGGTAAAACAGCAGTTCCTACTTTATTCATGGTTGAGATAGCAAAGATGACTAAAAAATCACTTAATTGGTTTTTGAATAAAATTTAGTGTTTAATTTTAACAATATTAATAACGTTGGGGCCTGTCAAATTTTTTTAGAAAATGTCAGTATTGTGTTTTTTAGATTACATCAAAAGAGTAACTTTTGATGTTTTAATATTGTACAATTATAAGTTAGTCAAGAGTCAAGATAAATGCCAAAGGCACTCTTGACTAACAACCATGATTAATCGTATAGTACATTGCATTGTGCGTGACAACAGGTGGGAAACCTTTTCTCCAAGGAGAGTTAGTAGGTTTATGAGCCTTTGATAAGTTAATTTCAGTTTTGCTTTTAGAAGTTTGTATAACTTTCTTAATTTTGGATTGAAAGTCTTTAACAGTTTTAACATGATAGAATTTATCATTAAATAAAACATGAGTAGAACCATCAAGAAAAGTATAAACTTTAACTTTACCAGAAGTTGGTATATAGGATTTCTGGTTTTTGTCTAAAATAACATGGTAACAATTATCGTATTTTAAATAGGAATTATGATAAACTTTACGTTTGCTCCAAGCAGCTAATTCAACATTATAATCAAAATTATCATCTAGACATATAAAATGATTTTTGTTATTATCAATAGGAGGAGCAAATCTAGCGTTGTATTTGGGGATAAACACATCATTTAAATAACGATTTGCCTCTTCAATAGTGGTAATATGTTTCTTTTTAAGTTCTTTATATAAACGATCTTGAAAAGTGCGCCAAAGTCTTTCAATCCTGCCTTTTGCACGGGGAATGATAGTCGAAATAATATCAGTTCCGATATGTTCAAGCATATTAGCGAATCTGGTATTTTTTATTTGTTTACCATCGAGTTCTTCTTGTAAAGTAAGTTCTCGTTTATTAGATTTAAAAACAGTTCTCTAGTCAGTGTAAAGACATTCTGGAATACCATAATTAATAAGTGTTTGTTTCATGATTGTCTGATAACCGAAAATGTTTTCTTGTTCAGCAAAGAAGCCGGAGGTAACATTACCAGTAGCGTCATCAATTGCACCATGAAGATAAAAGTATTTATCAATACCATAAAACCATTTATGTTTAGATGCATCTACTTGAAGTAATTCACCAGTATTTTCTTTCTCTTGGAGGGTGTGCTGCTTTTCTTTCTTTGTATTTATGAGGAGATTCTATACCTTTTGAAGTAAGAAGATTATAAATAAAAGTATCAGAAACTTTTATATTATGATTATCTTCTAAAGTATCATTGAAGTGGTAAAAATTCCAACCATTATATTCTTCTAAATATAATTTTAAAATTTGATCTTTTAACTCATTTGAATATCCTCTTCCAGTAGATCTATTTCTATTTTGATGTGGAATAGAGCATATTCCTTTTTCTTTCTATATGTTTGTCTTTCAGATAAACCGGTTAATCTCATAGCGTCATTTGTTTTTATTTCTCTAGATATGAGTTTAACTAAAATATCATTCATTTTTTGTTCTTTCATTGTTAATGTAATCCTTTCATTATTCATATTTGATTACTCCTTTCTTTGAAGGAGTATTATATTACTTACTGACATTTTCAAAAAATGATATAACCTGACATTATCACAAAATGATTACACAAATAACGTTGGAGCCTTGTTTTTTATAGGATTTTATGGTATAATATAGCCACATTTGGGGGGATGGGTTATGGATTTAAAAATGTTAGTAATACTAGTAGGCTTACATGTAGTTTACTTTATTGCGAGTAATGTGGATAGTTTAATGAAAAGACTACGTAAAGAAAATGAGACTTCTAAAGTTTCTGGAATTTAGTTCTTGACAGGAATTTTAATTTTAAGTATATTAGTAGAAACAAGTCATAAGTGTGATGACCGGTGTGGAAAGCCGTGAGCAGTATAGAAATAGAGCAGATTCTTCTAGAATAAGTAAGGTGGAACCGCGGAAAAAGTATTTTCGTCCTTATGTTATTCTAGAAGTTTTTTATTTCTAGGGCTTGTTTTAAAACATATAGTTTATTAGATTAAGATGGAGGGATAAGAAATGGAAAAATTAACAATGGAAAAGTTAGTAAACTACTGTAAACAATATGGATTCATATTTCAAGGAAGTGAAATTTACGGCGGGTTGGCTAATACATGGGATTATGGTCCATTAGGTTCAAGACTTAAAAATAATATTAAGGATTCTTGGAGAAAAAGATTTGTTCAAGAAAGACCAAATGCATATGAAGTTGATGCTGCAATTTTAATGCATCCAAGGGTTTGGGAAGCAAGTGGGCACGTTTCAAGTTTCTCTGATCCATTAATAGATTGTAAAGGATGTAAGATGAGACATCGTGTTGATAACTTAATTGATGATTTTGATGAGAATGCTCATGCTGATGGTATGACTCAAGAAGAAATGATGGCTTATATTAGAGAACATAAAGTACCATGT
>CAYXZZ010000033.1:0-16072 GCA_964470055.1 uncultured Mycoplasma sp. | reverse complement strand
TATAACAAAGGTTTTTCTTTTTTTATGTCTTGCCCCAAATAATTTTACACTATCCCACATCAAAAAAATTTGACAAAATATAATTAATGTGATATAATATGTGTACTTTGAAGGTACAAGAGGGGTTCTTCAAACAAATAACTTTTTATAAGTTTAGGGGGTTGAATATATGCAAAATACATACATATTCGAATATTTAGATGAGAATGATTTTAGAAAGAAAGAAAGATCAGTAAGAAAATATAACATGTTAGCCTACAAAAAACTAACATTCAGTTATTATCCAGAATTACGTAAAGGTACATTCTTAGGAAAAGAAGTAAGCAGAAATGATAAAGATAAAACAATTGCTTATGAGTTAAAATTACCTACAGATGAATTATTTGCTAAAGTTCATGGAGAAATAATTCTTCATTATACAGTATATACTGAAAAAGGAATTATCTTACTTACAAACATCACACCAGAAGGTATCCTTGATGAAGGACATAGAGCAGAATTGTCAACATACAAAGGTGTAATGATTTCTAAGACAAACCCTGAAAAGGATATGTTTAAAATTAACTTATTAAATATGTTAGGAAAATAGAGAAAAAATCTCTATTTTTTTTGAATTTATACTTGCAACGTTCAAAAATATATGCTATTATTAAATAGCAACGGACCCTTAGCTCAGTTGGTTAGAGCATCCGGCTCATAACCGGGCGGTCATAGGTTCGAGTCCTATAGGGTCCACCAATCATAATATGCGGGTATGGCGGAATTGGCAGACGCGCTAGACTTAGGATCTAGTGCCGCAAGGCTTGCAGGTTCAACTCCTGTTACCCGCACCATTCGATAATTAACCGTTAATATAACGGTTTTTCTTTTGTATAAATTTAATTACATAATTGCTTCCTAACTTCATATCATTAAATTAGAGGAGGGCATCTATGTATCAATTACCAAAACTACCTTATCTATATCAAGATCTAGAACCATATCTCACTGCTCACACCATAGGACTTCATTATCACAAGCATCATCAAAACTATTTAAATAAATTAAATGCTATTTTAAACAAACTAAACTATAACAAACCTTATACTTTAAATGAACTACCATATCATTTGAATGAATTTCCCTTAAACGTAAGAGAAGACCTATTATTCAATTTAGGCGGAGTTTTAAATCACAATCTATATTGGAAAAGTATGAACAGCAGCATTAGAAAATCTCCAGTTGGAAGACTAAAACAATACATTGAAAAACACTTTGGTACCTACGAAAACTTTTGGAAACTATTTAAAGAAAAAGCCTTATCACTAAAAGGTTCTGGTTATACATTCCTCGTTTTAACCCCAAATAATACCCTTGAAATAATAAATACCAAAAATCAAGATTTACCCCAACTACTTAACTACATACCATTATTTACTGTCGATATGTGGGAACATGCCTATTACTTAACCTATGAAAATGACAAAGCAAAATACCTAGATAATTTCGAAGAAATAGCTGATTTCTCATACGCCAACGAACTATTAAATAAAATTTAATCAAAAGAAGCCGGAATTTATCCGACCTTTTATTTTCCTAACATTCTTCTCATTCCTAAAGAATAAACTTTTTTCTCTTCAGGTTCACCCAAGGATAAAACATATTCCTTTGAACCAATAATATGTTCATGTAAAACAGACATTTCTTTATTTCCAAAATACTCATCCTCAACAGGAATCATAATATACTTTTTCTGTTCAACTGCTAAAAAATGACTATCACTAGCCAATTCGTATTCTGTTTTATATTTATCCGATTTTAATAAAGATTCATAATCAGTTTTAATAAAAGAACTGTGTAATTGTGGTAAAAGAGCATTTAACTTACTTTTAGCCATTTCTTTCATTAGACCGGAAAAAACATAAGTATAAGCCGCTGTATATCCCGAATGAATTGTAAAGATAAAAGGACAGGCTTCCAATAACTTTGTAAAGTCAGAGCCACTGGCCGAATCCAACATTGCACTTATCGCAACAGTAGTTGCAAACAAACTCATTGTCCTCTTTGTACACCTTTTTAAAGAATACCCCTTATTAGCCTCAGAAATTTTATCCATTAAATCATAATTTATAACTATCTTCATTAAAATCTTCTCCTCTGCGCAAACTATTCTATAATCCAATTTTTAAGTTGTCAAACCATAACATTTAGTGGTACAATGAAAAAGAAGTATTTGCCGACTTAGCTCAGTTGGTAGAGCAACTCATTCGTAATGAGTAGGTCGAAGGTTCAAATCCTTTAGTCGGCACCATATAATATTATTTTCAAGGGGAAAACATAGAAACCAAAAAATTAATTTGTTCAAAAAAACGGTTGATTGTATCAAAAATGAGCCAGTAGATGTAAGAGCAGGAGGACTAGATATTTTAGGCTTTGATTTCTTTGTTGAAACAAGTGAAGTCAACAATGCAGTTAGTCTAATTAAGAAAACAATTGCAGAATATTAACTGCCACTCAGGGAAATAGATATTTTAGACCAAGGAAAATGAAGTCTGGACACCATCGAGGATTATAAATGACATTGCTGCTGAATCAGAATATATAATAAGTGAATCTAATTACCAAAAGATATATCAAAAATACTAATAACTTTTACAAAGTTATTTTTTACTATATTGACAAGCGTACAAAATACACATATAATATAAACGTAGGGGATAAATAATAGGGACCTACAATGGAGGAATTAGAGTGAAAGTATTAAAAGTAGCACTTACAGGAGGACCATGTGGCGGAAAAACAACATCAATATCCGCAATCGAAGAAGAATTTTCTGAAAGAGGTTACCACGTCATTATCGTTCCAGAAGCTGCAACAATTTTAATTAATAGTGGAATTAGACCATTCGGAAAAAACGGATTGTCAATGTATGATTTTCAAAAGTTTGTTATGAAGCTTCAACTTCAATTAGAAGACCATGCTGAACATGCGGCGTCAATGATTGATGCTAAGACAATAATTCTTTGTGATAGAGGCTTATTAGACGATAAAGCATATGTTAGTGACAAAGAATTCCAAACACTAGTTGATGAACTAGGCACAACACAATTTGATTTATTAAGTAGATATGATTTAGTTATGCACCTAGTAACTGCGGCAAATGGTAAAGAAGAATTTTATACAACAGCCAATAACGGCGCTAGAACTGAAACGCCAGAAGAAGCCCGTGAAAAAGATAAAAAGACACTTGAATCATGGCTAGGACACGATAATCTAAAAATCATTGGTAATGATGCTTCATTTTCTGCTAAGATAGCCAATACAATCAGAGAAATCCATCAATTATTGACTACACCATATCCAATACAGCGTCAAGAAAAATACTTAGTAGAATCAGTAGAACTACAGAAACTTCAAGCAAAACATCCAGTCTTAATCGAAATAGAACAATATGTCGAACAAACAGAAATTGGCGAAGTTATTTATCGTAAAAGTACTAAAGATAATGAAACAAAGTACACAAAAATTTCTAAAATAGACACCAAAGATGAATCCGAAAGAATAGTTCGAAGAAAAAATATCACTGAGGATGAATACTTATCTAATATCCCAGAAGATAAACTGCCAATCAAAAAACAAAGATATTGTTTTACGCACTTAAATCAATATTTTCGCCTTGACATCTTTGATGACGGTCTTACATTGTTAGAAATAGAAGACACAAATAAAACAAAAACAAGATCCATTCCAGCGTTTATCAAAGTATCAGATGAAGTCACAACATCACCTAATTACCGAAATAGCACGTTATATTTAGCCAAAAACACTCCACCAAAAACATTCCAAAAGAAGTCTTAACGCCAAACGTTAACTTCTTTTTTCTTTGATTGATTAAATATCCAAAGAATGCTATAATTGTAAACATAGTAGAATAGCATTCTATATACAAGAATAGGAGAATAAAAATGGAAAAAATGTGGTATTCACAAACAAAAAGTCAAATATTAACTGATTTACAAACATCAGAAAATGGTCTAACAACAAAAGAATATCAAAAACGTCTTGCCAAATATGGACCTAACGTTTTACCTAAAAAGAAAAAAGAAAGTGTTTTTAAAATTTTCTTAAAAGAATTAATGAACCCAATCGAATTACTTCTATTAGTTGCGGTAATTGCATCTTTCATAGCAGGAGAGCAAATAGAGGCAATTGCCATTATCTTAATTGTATTAGTAGACTTAATCATGGGAACATATCAGGAAAATAAGGCCAATAATACTGCCGAGGCCTTATCCAAATTAGTAACCGTTAAAAATAAAGTATTACGTAACGGAGAAGAAATCATTATTGATTCCCAAGACCTAGTACCAGGGGACTTTGTTTTCTTAGAATCAGGAGATAAAATCTCCGCAGATTTAAGAATTATTGAAGCCCATAATTTTACTGTTGATGAGTCTATACTAACTGGTGAGTCCCTTGCCGTAAACAAAACTAAAGACAAATTGCCAGAAAAAAAATTACCAATTCAAGAACAATCAAACATGTTATTTTCTGGTACTTCAGTAGTTACCGGAAGAGCAAAAGCCATTGTCGTAGCAACAGCCCTAAATACAGAATTAGGTCAAATTGCTGATACTATCAATAATACTAAAGAAACTAAGTCTCCTTTAACAATCAGAGTTGAAGAATTATCTAAACAAATAAGTATTTTAATAATTATAATCGCAATAATTATAACAATTTTACTAGTAAGTAAAGGAATACCTGCCAACGAGATATTTTTATCTGTAGTGGCTCTTGCTGTATCTGCTATGCCAGAAGGACTACCATTAGCCCTAACAATGGCTTTAACTATCGCCTCTAATCACATGGCAAAACATAAAGTTGTTGCCAAAACACTTCATTCAGTTGAATCTCTTGGAAGTTGTACAGTTATTGCCTCAGACAAAACAGGTACTCTTACAGTAAATCAACAAACAGCAAGAAAAATCTTACTACCAAATAATTTATCATATGATATCACAGGAGTAGGTTATGAAGAAACAGGTGAAATAATTGGCGAGAGTCTTTCTCATGCCAAAGAATTAGCTTACCTTGGTGCCATAAACAATGAAGCAAACATCACAGAACACGAACGTTTTGGCGACTCAATTGACATTGCATTCTTAGTTCTAGGAAAAAAATTAAATATTAATAAAAATTCTACTAAAATACTTGATAGTATTCCTTACGAATCAGAAAACAAATACTCGGCTGTTTTTTACGAAAAAAATGGTGAAACATACTGTACCATTAAAGGATCAATTGAAAAAGTATTATCATTTTGTAGTAGCAGTAATTTAGTTGACGAATTTAATACTAAAAAACTTAACGCTCAAAACGAACTAATGGCTAAAGATGGTCTTCGCGTAATAACCCTTGCCAAAGGAAAAGTTCCTAAAAAAGATGCTTATACTGAGGAAGATATAAAAGATTTAACATTTATGGGAATGGTTGGATTTATTGACCCTATTAGAAAAGAAGTAGTCCCAGCCATTAAAAAATGCCGTACTGCCGGTATCAAAGTATTAATGATTACAGGAGATCATCCTTTAACAGCCTTTGCTATAGCCAAAGAACTAAAGTTAACGGATACTTATGATGAAGTAACAAATGGTGCAGAAGTTGATGAATATTTAGCCAAAGGACCAGAAACATTCGATAACTTTGTTAAATCAAAATTAGTCTATACTCGAGTTACACCGCTACAAAAACTTGAAATTATCGAATCTTTAAAACGTCAAGGCGAATACGTTGCAGTAACAGGTGATGGAGTGAATGATGCCCCAGCCTTAAGAAGTGCTAATATTGGAATTGCTATGGGTAGTGGAACTGATATTGCCCGTGAAACAGCCAAAATGATAGTTATAGACGATAATTTTAAATCAATCGTAAGTGGTGTCTTAGAAGGAAGAGTTGCCTATGCCAATGTCAGAAAAATAATCTACTTCCTAATATCTTGTGGTATTTCAGAAGTTTTATGTTTCTGTTTAGCAACCCTATGCAATATGGATATGCCATTAGTTGCCATTCAAATTTTATGGTTAAATGTTGTAACAGATGGAATTCAAGATTTGGCCTTATCATTTGAACGAGCTGAAAAAAACATTATGAAAGAACCACCTCGTAATCCTAAAGAATCACTATTTGATAAGACTCTTTTTGAACAAACACTAGTTTCCGGTGTCGCAATCGGTTTACTATTGTTTGGCGCATGGTACTATTTAATAAACAACGCTCATATGAATACGACTATGGCGAGAGGATATGTTATGACATTAATGGTTTTCATTCAAAATATTCATGTCTTCAATTGTCGTAGTGAAAAATCTTCTGCATTTTCAGTACCATTAAAAAACAATCGATTTGTTGTTTGGGGAGTAATTGGTTCTATTGCCTTACAGATTATCGTAATAGAAGTAGATCTCTTCTCAAAACTACTTCAAACCGTTTCAATACCGTTTAATCATTTATTAGGTCTCTTTGCCTTATCCTTAATCATTCTAATATTTGTAGAAGTGTATAAGAAAATAAGATTCCGCCATAGTAAATAATATGATATAATACCATAAAAGAGGAGTGAGACACATGGTAACAGAAAGACAAGATGGAACAGAAATAAATCAATCTAAAATAATTGACCAATTAAGATGTTTAGGAATCGACATGATCGATGCTGCAAAGAGTGGTCATCCAGGCATAGTCTTAGGAGCCGCTCCAATAATTTATACTTTATATGCTCACCATTTAAAATTTGATCCAACTAATCCTAATTACTTCAATCGTGATCGTTTTATAATGTCCGCAGGACATGGTTCGGCCTTATTATATGCTACTTTACACATGGCTGGTTTTGATATTAGCCTTGATGATCTAAAGGCATTTAGACAACTAGATTCTAAGACTCCAGGCCATCCAGAATATAAAGTAACTCCCGGAGTAGATATGTCTACAGGTCCATTAGGTCAAGGACTTGCTACTGCGGTTGGAATGGCTATGGCTGAGGCAAATCTTCGAACTAGATACAAAATAATTGATCACTACACATATTGTTTATGTGGAGACGGAGACTTAATGGAAGGTGTAAGTTACGAGGCCCTTTCTTTAGCCGGTACTTTAAAATTAAATAAATTAATTGTTTTATATGACTCAAACGATGTATGTCTTGATGGAAAAACATCAACCACTTTTACAGAAAACATTGCTATGCGCTTTGTTGCGATGGGTTGGAATGTCATCTCTGTAACAGATGGTGAAAATTATGAAGCCATCTCTAAAGCAATCGAAGAAGCACATGCCAGTACTGATAAGCCAACCTTAATTGAAATCAAAACAACTATCGGAAAGTATTCATCGCTTCAAGGAACTAATGCAGTTCATGGTTCTCCTCTAACAAAAGAAGATATCACTAATATCAAAGAAAAATTAAAAGTAAGAGATATCCCATTCACAATCTCTCAAAATGTCTTTGATGACTTTAGATATCTTATAGATAATCGTTGTGCAAATCTTTCGACTGAATTTAATGAAAAATTAAGTTCATTATCTCCTGAAGAGCAATCTGAATTAGCGTATTTTATGAATGATGATAAATCAATTACTTTGAAAGAATTAGTCTATGAACCGCCTACAGATAAAGCAGAAGAGGCAGTTAGAATAACCTCATCAAAATTATTAAATTCCATTGTTCCTAATTATCCATATATTATAGGAGGAAGTGCTGATTTATTTGCCGCCAACAAAACGCAAATAAAAGATGGTGGTACCTTCTCAAAAGAAGATTATTTAGGTAAGAATATTTATTTCGGAGTAAGAGAACATGCTATGGGTGCCATCTTAAACGGTTTAGCCCTACATGGATTTAGACCATATGGTTCAACATTCCTAAGTTTCTCTGATTACTTAAAACCATCAATGCGACTAGCCTGTATGATGAATCTTCCGATAATGTATATATTTACTCATGATTCGATTAGTGTTGGTGAAGATGGCCCAACTCATCAACCCGTAGAACAGTTACTTGCCTTACGCAGTATGCCTAATTTAGATGTATTTAGGCCAGCAGACACTAATGAAGTTATTGGTACCTATAAAACAATTCTAGAAAAATCAACTGGACCTGCGGCTATTTGTTTATCTAGAAATACTTTGCCAATTCTTTCAACGGCTAAAGCAAATGAGGTAGAACGTGGTGGATATATTATCTTTGATACTCCAAGCAAACCTCAAGGTATCGTTATCGCAACCGGAGAAGAAGTAAGTCTCGTTATCGAAGTTGCTAAGCGTCTCCGAACTAAAGGTGTAGATATTAGAGTTGTCTCAATGCCAAATCTTCAACGATTCCTAAATCAAGATGATGATTATATTGAATCAATAATTCCAGTTGAAGTAAGAAAAATAGTTGTCGAGGCAGCATCATCATTCTCATGGCATGGACTAATTTTTAATAGTAAATATTTAATCACTCTAGATGAATTTGGTGCCAGTGGTAAAAAAGATGATGTTCATAAAAAATTCGGCTTCGATCTTGACTCTTTAGAAGAAAAAATTGAAAACTTATTAAAATAGACATAAATAGACATTTCATAGTGTTACACTAATCTTGGTGATATTATGAGAGTCTATTTTATTTTTGATTTAAAAGAAGAATTTAAAAAATTGTATGCCGGTAATGAGCGAGTACTTTTCAGTGTCTTAAAACAAATATATTATCTCGATAAAAATGAGATTTTATTTGGATACAATCTTTTTTCACAATTAGCAAACCCCATTAGAAAAACAGAACTTGATCGAAAAATTTTCCTTCAGTTTCATCAAGACATTCCATACTCTAAAAAAGGGCAAATTCATTATATAAACAATTTATATAAAGATGAAATAAGTCGCTTAGAAATAAAAAGAAGTTACATTAAAATAGAAAGCGAACAATCATTTTCTACTTTCTTTTCTATATTAAAAAATTTTTCTAATAATTATTTTGTTTGTGAGTTTAACTATCAAGACTTCTTTTTCTTAACTACTGAAGAAAAAATCCCATTAATTCCTCTTCAAACATATACAATTTAATAATAAATTCTTGTCTAAATGCAGAAAATCTTGTAAAATATAGATAAGGAGATGAAACAATGCTACAAGATATATTATTACTAGTAATAGGTCTTCTTATTGGTGCAGTTGCTGGTTTCTTTATCGCAAGAACAGTAATGCAAAAGTACCTAAAAAAGAATCCACCTATTAATGAAGATATGATTAAAGCCTTAATGATGCAAATGGGTAGAAAACCTAATCAAAAACAAATTAATCAAATGATGAAGGCAATGGAAAAATATCAATAAAGTATCTCAAAAGAGGTATTTTTTTAACATTCTAAGTTTTGTCAATATTAAATTTTATGATATTATAGACAATACAAAAAGACGTGAAATTTCTAAATTTTTAAAAAATAGAAATAATACGTTTATTTGGTATATAATATAAGCGTAGTTATGTGGTGATAACTACTAATTATCTAATTGCTTACACAATGCTAAAATTTTTCGTAGAAGTTTAGTTGTGCAGGCAACTATTGATGCGTAATGATGTTTTCCTTCATTACGTTTTTTTCTGTAATAATTTTCGATATCATTTTCTTGTTTGGATATTGCTGTTAGTCTGACAATGTTAGAAGCTGCGATATACAAAATTTTCCTTAGATATTTGCTTCCTGATTTAGAAATTGGTCCATGAGTATTGATTGATTTCCCAAATTGTTTTATCGATGGATCTAATCCACAGTATGCAGTCAATTCTTTGATGTTATTGAATCTATTAATGTCTCTAAGTTCGGCAATTATAATTGAGGCAGTAATTTCTCCAATTCCAAATATCGAATTAATCAAAATAAAATATTTAGATTTTTTTCCTAATGTAATTAACTTATATTTGATTATTTCTATTTCCTTTTTATAAACATTAATCAATCTAACCACTTGTGATAAATTAGAAACCAGTTCATCATTCATATCAATAGATGGATATGATGAGATTGCATATTGCATTATTTTGGTTGGCTTAGATTTCCAATTTCTAAAATTATTCTTTTTAAAGAAATTTTGTAAACAATCAATTCTAGTATTTGAAATAATATCTACATGTGGATATTTCTCTATAAATAATAAAGCAATTTCACTATATATTGTGCTGTTTTTAAACACTAATTCATATTCAGGAAAACATAAATAAACTAAATTCTTATATCGGTTTTAAGATTTACATACAACTCATCTAATGCAAAATATTGCCTAGATAAAGCATTCATATCTAAATACAATTGATTAGGCTTAATATATTGCTTAAATTCATTTGTGTAGAAAAGATTAACTAAATTAAAACAATCTTCTTTATCTGTTTTAGTTTTCCTTATATTTCTTTTATGCATTTTTCCATAAATAGGATTTATGACAAATACTTTGAGATTATTCTCTAAAAAGAATCTTTCTATTGGTCTATGATAAATACCGGTTGATTCCATTATTACAGAAATATCTTCTAATTTATGTTTTTTGATTCTATTAAGCAAATTAGTAAAATCATTAATAGATAGAATGATTAATTCCATATGGTTCAATTAGAACTTCACCACAAGAACTAACTAAAGTAACCATCCTTTCATATTTACGATTAAACTCTTTGTGTCATCTACTCCTCATCACGCTAGTTATATAAGATAAAATAAATAATCCTCACATTCTAAAACTAGGATAATAAAAAGAAAAGAGCTAGGCCGTCAAAAAAATGGATACACTAAATCCTTGTTATAATCTGCCTAAACTCAATCACATAAATTTACTCAAAAAGAGTAGTTTTATTATACTTGTAAAAAGATGATTTGCGACTTCATCAATTTACTAATCAATATTATACGTGTTATAATATAACTATTGGTGATGTTATGAAAAATTTTAAAGAAAAATTAGCTTTAGTCCCAACTAAACCAGGTAGTTACCAAATGAAAAATAAAGATGGTGTAATTATCTACGTTGGAAAAGCCAAAAATTTAAAAAATAGATTAAAAAGTTACTTCACTGGCACTGTGACAGGAAAAACTAAAATGTTAGTAGAAGATATAGATGATTTTGAATATATCGTCACTTCGTCAGAGTTAGAATCATTAATTTTAGAAATAACTTTAATTAAAAAGTATGATCCAAAATATAACATTCTTTTAAAAGATGATAAAACTTATCCTTATATCGAATTAACTAATGAAAAATACCCGACTTTAAAAATAGTTAGAAACGTTAAAAGAAAGAAAAATAAAAATCATCTCTATGGACCATATCCTAATGTTAAGGCTGCAAGAAAAACTGTTAATATGATTAATCGAATTTATCCTTTACGTAAATGTGAGAAACTAAAAAAAGAATTATGTTTATATTATCACATTCACGAATGTTTAGGATATTGCGTCAAAGATGTTTCATCCGAAGAAATAACCAAAATGACAAAAGAAATTACTACGTTTTTAAATGGAGATCCATCCATAATATCTGAAAAAATCAAACAAGAGATGCATAAAGCAAGTGAAAATTTAAATTACGAACGCGCCTTAGAATTAAAAAATATGTTAGAAGATATCGACACAACTCTTCGTAAACAAAAAATCGATTTAAACAAAAACTATAATTTCGATTTAGTAAATTATTATCACGACAACAATTATCTATCAATTGAAATCTTTTTCATCAGAGATGGCTTACTTTTTGGACGTCATAATGAAATTATTCAAACGATGGGAGAACCAGTTGATGAAGTGGTTGAATACTTAATCAAATTCTATGAAAAAGGTGCTCTTCTTCCAAAAGAATTATATGTTCCACTTGAGTTCGATGAGAATCTTTTAGCCGAATACTTTAATATCAAAGTTCTAAAACCTCAAAAAGGTAAACTAAAAAATCTTGTTGAACTTGCGAAAGAAAACGCTAAAGAACAAATGGAACTTCAAGAAGAAACCTTAAAAAAAGATGATGAAATTCGTCTTCAAGCCGTTGAAGAACTAAAAGAACTTCTTCATATTGCTAGGGCATCACGTATGGAATCATTTGATAACTCTCATCTTTTTGGAACCTTCTATGTTGGTGGTATGGTTGTTTTTAATGATTTTATTCCTCAAAAAGATGATTATCGAAAATACAAAATAAGTACAGAAGTAAAAGACGATTTATCTGCTATGAAAGAAGTGCTATATAGAAGATACTATAAAGTTTTAATGGAAAACCTAGAAAAACCTGACCTAATAGTTATGGATGGAGGAATGCAACAAATAAGTATTGCGAAAGAAATAATTGACTCCTTAGGTTTAAACATTCCAATCATTGGCTTAGTAAAAGATAAAAATCACCGAACTAGTCATATTATGAATGATAAATATGAACTTCTAGATATAAAAAAAGACAGCAATTTATTCTTATTTCTTACCAAAATTCAAGATGAAGTTCACCGCTATGCCATTAGTTATCACCGTAATATTAAAGCAAAAGGTGCCCTTGCAAGCCTCTTAGATTTAGTTCCAGGAGTAGGGGAAGTCCGTAGAAAAGAACTACTAAAACACTTTGGTTCACTAAAGAAAATGAAAGAATCATCTCTAGAAGAATTAAAGGCAGTTTTGCCAGAAGATGTTGCCACTAATCTCTTTTCATATCTAAAAGAAATATAGTATAATTAAAAAAGAATAAGGAGAAATTTTATGAAGAAATTAAATAAAAAGGGATTCACTATGGTTGAGATGCTTGCCGCAGTCTCAATTATGGCTATTTTAGCCGGAGTTGCCATATCAGCAGTTTCAAGGTATCAAGAACATGCTTGGGAAGAAGCCTATAAAGCCATGGAAACAAGTGCTTATGATGCTGCCCAAAACTATATTACTGATAAAGGAATCGTTGTCCCAACTAGTGGTTCTAAAACACTAGAAATAGTTGATTTAATTGATGCTGGCTACTTAGACAAATTAGAAGATCCAAGAGCCAAAGGCTACTACTGTCACAACGGAAGTAAAGTTGAAGTTACAAAAACAAAAGGAAGTAATGGGTCCTTAGATAAATATACATACAACGTAGTTATAGTTTGTGAATTTTATACCTCATCTCACTATGAAGGAGATACTGAAGTAGAAGGGGTAATATTTAAAAGTTAGGATGATGTAATTTGAGTAAAATACAAATAATGGATGAAGTTCTTGCCAATAAAATCGCGGCTGGAGAAGTCGTAGAAAAAACAATGAATGTTGTTAAAGAACTAGTTGAAAATTCAATAGACGCCAAAAGTGATGAAATAGAAATATCTTTAATCGATTCTGGAGTAAAAGAAATTATTGTTTCTGACAATGGTGTAGGAATGGAAGAAGAAGATGCCAAAATGGCCTTTTCTCGACATGCTACTTCTAAGTTGAAAAATTTAGATGATTTGTTTTATATAGAATCCCTTGGTTTTAGAGGAGAAGCCTTACCATCAATTGCTTCAGTTTCCAATGTCACTTTAAAAACATCTGATGGTACAACCGGAACATTAGTAAAACTTTATGGCGGTAAAAACATGGAAGTAGAGCGTTGTGATCTTCAAAAAGGAACCACTATCACCGTCTCAGAGCTTTTTTATAACACTCCAGTTCGACTAAAATATCTAAAAAATCTTTATATCGAATTATCTAATATTGTCGACTATGTAAATAAAATGGCTCTATCATATCCAAATATTAAATTCACTCTTAAAAATAATGACAAAGTCTTACTCCAAACTGACGGTTCAGGTGACCTACTAAAAGTAATTTATGAAATATATGGAATCGATATCACTAAAAAAATGATTCCAATTAGTGGAGAAAATGATGATTACTATATAAGTGGATACATGTCATATCCAGAAGCCACTAAAAGTAATCGTAATTCAATCACAACCCTAGTAAATGGTCGAATCATTCGTAATAATGAATTAAATAAAATCATCACAGATTGTTATCACACTTATATACCAAAAGACAAATTCCCGATTATTATTATGAATATCGATGTCGATCCTATCTTAATTGATATAAACATTCATCCAACTAAAATGGATATTAAATTTTCTAAAATGGACACATTAAAGGAATTAGTAACCGAACTGTTAGAAAGCAATTTAAAACAACTAACTTTAATCCCAACAATTTCTGTTCGTGATAACTATTCCGTCTCAGAAGTAAAAACACAAATAAAAAAAGCCGAACAAACTTCTCTTGAAGAATCTAACAAAGAGGAGATTAAATATGAAAATATAACTCTAGATTTTAGTATCCAAGAAGAAAAAGCAAAGTATAATGATACTTCCAACGAAGATGAAAATACCTCCGAAGAGACAACCTATCGTATTAAAGAAATGACCCCTCGTGGCATTGTCTATTTAACTTATATAATTGCTGAAAATGAAGATGGTATGTATATCATTGACCAACATGCCGCTGCCGAAAGAATTAACTATGAAAAGGTTTTAGCCGCTTTAAAAAAACAAACTCAAGTAATTGATTTACTTGTTCCAATTAAAATAGAATTAACTTCTCCAGAATTTTTAAGTATTAAAGAAAACTTTGATTTAATTAAAGGATATGGTTTTAATATTGAAGAATTTGGTATGAATACCGTAATAATCAGATCTCATCCAAGTTGGATTCAAGACGAAATTGCCGAAGAATGTATTCGTAAAGTAATCGATATAATTGCCGATAAAGGAAAGTTTGATTTTGATTTATTTGTTTGGCGTATGGCTTCTACTATGGCTTGCCGTATGTCAATAAAAGCCAATGATTATATTTCATATGAAGATCAGATATGGTTATTAAATGAGTTAAGAAAGTGTGAAAATCCTTTTACTTGTCCTCATGGTCGACCAACCATTATCACTTATACAAAACAAGATTTAGAAAAGTTATTTAAACGTTCATTAGATTAGAAAAAAGAAAGGAAGAGTTTATGAAAGAAATCATCGTCATAGTCGGTCCAACTGGCGTCGGCAAAACCAAATTAAGTATCGAACTTGCGAAAAGATTAGATGCTGAAATAATAAATGGTGATTCTGTTGCTATATATAAAAAACTAGATATTGGTAGTGCCAAGCCAACTATTGAAGAAAGAGAAAATATTCCGCATCATCTCTTAGATATTTGTGATGTAACAGACGACTATTCCGTCTTTTCCTATCAAAAAGACGTTAGAAATTTAATTGAAGAAATATCATCACGAAATAAAAGAATAATTATTGTTGGTGGTACAGGATTATACATCAAAGCCGCTTTATATAACTATACCTTCACCGAAGGCACTACATACAATACTTATGAAAATCTTACTAATGAGCAATTACTTGCCAAAATAAAGTCATATCAAGAAAACGATTTACCACACGTAAACAATCGAAAAAGACTTATCCGACTATTAAATAAGTATGAAAATAATGAACAAATTACTAAAAATAAAGACGAATTATTATATCCAATAAAAGTAATCGGTCTAACAACAGACCGCGACTATCTATATCAACGAATCAATGACCGAGTAGATAAAATGCTCCAAAATGGTTTATTAGAAGAAGTAACTTCACTAAAAGACTTCTATCATAATTCCCGAATACTAAATAGTGGAATAGGGTATAAAGAATTTTATGATTACTTCTTTAATAACAGACCACTTGAAGAAGTAATAGAACAGATAAAATTAGATTCTCGTCGATACGCCAAAAGGCAATACACATTTTTTAAACATCAATTTAATACAATTTGGTTTAATGTTAATTTTGCGGACTTTAATCAAACAATTACTGAAGTATATACTTATATTCAAAACAAAAACAATTCAAATTATGAAATGCATCCATAGAGTAGACAAAATAAAAAACAAGTTTTAAAAATATGTTAGAATACACTTCCGAAAAAAGGAGGTGTTTTCTAATGACTAAAAAAGGTCAAAAATTTATAAGATTTTCTGATGAACAATCAACAGAAATAGTAAGTAAATATTTATCTGGAAAATATAGCTATGCAACTTTGGCA
>CAYXZZ010000032.1:0-17172 GCA_964470055.1 uncultured Mycoplasma sp. | reverse complement strand
CGCCTAATAATATAATGGCCTGCGCTTTCTTTTGATCTTTACTCGTGGATTTTTAGAAGGCTCGATTTAACGAGTTATGTCTACTAGTTGTCTAGTTAGTAGAAAGAATTTTTAGACTGGTATATTATCTTGGTCGTTAATTACTTGGATGGTATATGAGAATAATTAGTTAACTAAACTTGTAGAGGTTTATGTGGCTTTGTTTTCGGACAGGAGTTCGATTCTCCTCAGCTCCACCATTGGGAAATCTGTTCGAACTATTCGAACTTAATATAAATTAAAAGAACTTGTCAAAAGTTCTTTTTATGATATTATTAGTATGTAAGCAAGCGAACTTGCATATAATAGAAAAGGGAAATACTTAACTTTCACACGTTGAGTACTTACCCAATTAAATGTGTAAAGTACTTAATTTGGTTCTTTGTCAAATAGTGTTGGTAAAAGACTTTGATAAAATGTAAGAGGGTGATGAAATCACTCTTTTATTATGCCTTTAACTAAGAATATTCTTGAAATATATACCCAAAGGCAATTCTTTTTAACGTCTTTATTAAATTATTTGTTCCTTCAATTATTCCATTATTAATTTCATATTTAAATGAATTCTCAATATATTTAATATTTTCCTTATAAAGTTTGATAGCTTGTTTCATTTTATCTGATATATTATTATTTTGATTTTTAATTATCATTTTAAATTTATTAAAATCTTTTTCTTTTAATGAATTGATTATTCCTCGATAACACTCGTAAGTAGCTTTTAAAGTTTGATCTGTATTAATTAGGTAAGTAACTATTTCTTTTTGTGATGTGTATTTTCTAAAATGATTTGAATATTTCTTTTCTTCTTTTAATTCATTTTCATTTTTTAAGAGTAGTTTCCAATAGTCTTTTAGTTTATTATAATTTGGGTTAGATTTGTGACATAGATTTATCCTAGTTTTATTTAAAGCAACGTAAACTTGAGTTACAATATGAAATCTATCAATAACAATATCAGCATTTTTAAATAATTTTTCTGCCAGTTTTATATATCCTGAAAAGAAATCAATAGATATAAGTTTGACTTTATTTCTTTCAGTTCTTGAATATCGTCTAAAATATTTTTCTAAATCACGTGATTTTCTGGAGTTTTGAATATCAAATATATTTCCAGTTTTATTATCGACGATAATAAAGGCCATTTTTCCTTTAGTATCACTAGTAGCTTTAAATTCATCCCAATTCATGTATTTAGGTAGAACAGAATGTCTTAGAACAGAGTGTGAGGAAATATCATCAATAACTTTATCAATTTTAGAAACAGAAACATCTGTTCTTTCGGCAACATCTTTTTCGGATTGTTTCTTCATAAGTTCTAATCTAATTTGAAGTTCTGTATTATTAGAAATGTTTTTATTTCTATTAACAAGATTAGTTTCCGCAATAAAAGTATTATTACAATTCTTACAATAAAATCTTTGTTTATGAAGTAGAAGTCTAGTTTTACAATTAGAAACTTTAGGGATTTTGACAATACAATTTTTTCTAAAACCCCATTTAATGATATCGTTTGATGATTGATTTACACAACCGCAGCAAGGACAAAATTTAGGATTATAAGTAAGAATAGCCTCAATAATCTGAAATTTTTTGCCTTTAATAACTCTATTAGATAGTTTATCAGTTAAAATATGAATATTTTTATCTTTAATATTTAATAAGTTTAATATATAATTATTTGTAGACATGGGAATCAACCTTTCTTTGTATAGTTTAGTCACTTACATTGTATCAAAGGTCCATGTCTTTTTATTAAATAAAAATAGTGTGATGAATATTTTCACCAACACTATTTATAATACAATCTTAAATATTCGAGGGGATAGTGTTGTTGATGATGCGAATAGTTTGTTTGAGTATGTAAATCAAATGGAGAATAAAGACTTTACTTTAGATAGAGTGGAGGAAAGTCCTAAAGTATACAGACGTTAAAAAAAATAGAGTTTTTTTTATTGCGAAGCTGTTTTTTGAGTTATTGAGTTTTTAGACAGGTTGTTTTGGTCAGTTATTTTTCTGGTTAAAATACTTGAAAAGGTTTGATAGCATTCTGTGTTTGGATCAAATGTATATAATTTTGTTCTTTCATTATAGTAATCTTTAATGTGCTCAATATTTTCTTTTGTTTGGGTGCTTTGATTCGAAAAATATTTATCTATGGTGTTGATTGTGAAAAATGGATTTTTGCTTTTTAACCATTTTAATTCTAAAAAGGCAAGCTCTCTATTATAACTAACAAACTCTAAAACTGTTGATTTATGATGTTCATCAAGAGCATCTTGTTCTGTATATATATCAACGTCATCTAGTATCTTTAGTTGACCATTTAAACGTCCAATGTTATCTTGTTTTACATCAACCCAAACATATCCTTGATCGCGAAGTGCTCTATACATTGCTTCTGTTTCAATTTCTGATATATTTCCGGTTTCAATTCTATCAGTTGTATACATAAAACGATTGGGCTCATATTCTATTTGTTCATCTATTTTAAGACAATAAGGAATATTTTGATAACGTCTTCTGGCTCCAAATTTAATGACTTTGTTTCCAATTTTAAATGCAGTACAACTTTCTCCACTTCCAATATAAGTTGGTTCTTCTTGGTATTCGTTAACGTATTTTTGAATGATACTTGTTGCTTCTTGTTGTTTTTCTGGTGGCATTTTTGATAAAAACTCTTTTAGAGAAGGATGGTGTTTTTCTTCGTCAGCTGAAGTTGACATTTCACTGATTGTTTCAAATAATAGATTTAAATCAAAGAATTGTGCTGATATATTTTGTTTTATTTTTTTATCTTGAATTTTGGGAATAAATCTTTCTAGTTCATATAATTCTGGTTTTAAACCGGTTCCTTGATATAATTCCTGAATGTTTTGATGTACTTGATAGTCATATTCTGAAAGTGCGTCATCTAGGACATCTTGGATCATAGTAGGATCGGTTAAATGCATTAGTTTTGAATCAATTAAATTACGTATTTGAATTTTCCTTGCGTCTTTATATTCTTTATATGTCATAGTTCCTCCTATATTTATTATTAATTTTATCATAATTTGTCTTTATGATATAATCATTTTGTATTTATGTGTCAAATATTGATTTGGATGCATATCGCGAGAAGATTATAAAAAATGGTGGGAATGTTTTTCCTAATTAGAAGATAATGTAAACTTTAATGTCCAATTTTTTAGTTAAGGTTTTACTTTTGTTTTTCTTTATTTAAGATGTGTTATAGTGTTATTAGAGGTGATGTTTTATGTTAGATAATGAAGATTTAAAATCAATGACATTGGATGATATTATTGTTTATCTTTTGGACTTAAAGAAAAAGGGAATTTCTATTTCTTGTGAAAGAGATGGACATATTTTATCTTCTGATACAATTACATGGGATAGTGCGTATCAAATGTTTTATGGAGTATCTAAACAGGAATATGATGCTAAATGGGCGAAGGAAATAATGGAACGTAATGAGAAAAAGGCTTTGGAAAAAGGTGCTATAAATGAGGGTTAATTTTTCTGATGAAGTAGTTCAAAAGGGAAAGAAATCTATATTTTTGGCTGGCCCAACACCTAGAGGAAAAGACGTTGCTTCTTGGCGAGTTGAAGCAATAAAAAAATTAGAGGAATTGGGTTTTGATGGTGTTGTTTTTGTTCCAGAGTATTCTACTTGGGTTCCAAAAGAAAATTATGAAGATCAGGCTAATTGGGAGAGAGAGGCTTTAACAGAGGCTACTGTTATTTTATTTTGGATACCTAGAAGTTTTCCGAATTTACCTGCATTTACAACTAATGTGGAATTTGGTTATTGGTTACATTCGAAAAAAGTTATTTATGGTAGACCAAATGGAGCACCTAAGACTAAATATTTAGATTGGTTGTATAAAACAGATTATAATGAAGAACCGTTTAATGATTTAAATAAACTACTTGAATATGCTGTGAAAATAATTAATAATTTGTAAGAAAAAAAGAACTAGAGACACCTTAATCTCTTGGTAGTTCTTTTTATTTTAGCATTTGTTTTGTTTTTATAAAGATATCTTCTGGAGAGTGAAATTCAGTATTTTGATAGCCATTTTTATTGACTAAAAGTGATAGATGTTTTCCTTGACGAAGATCGGATAGGTCGTTGGCGATGATATAGTCCATGCTGTTTTTGACACATAAAATTTTTACTACTTCCAATAAATGCCTTTTTGGTACATTTTCCAGAAGTTTAATGCCTACTAAAATAATGTTTTACTCATTATTTGAATGATTATATTATATTTTTATTTCTATATTTTTCCAATAATATTTTGATAAATTTTGGAAATTACTAATGTATGAACAGTGTAAATTTTGACTTTTGTCTTTAATTTTGGTATAATATACGGCATTCAGGGAGGAATATTTATGAAAACGGGGGAGTCCGTTAGATTTAAAATATTTTTAATTGTAGTAATAGTCTTAACCTTGATTTTAGGTTGTTACTCTTATAGATATAATAAAATTTACAATAGTATAACTTTTGAAGTTTCAGAAAATAGAAAAATCGAATTTGGTACTGCTAATTATAAGGTGGTTAATTTACTTGATAGAGTGTCTGGAAATGTTGAAGTTTTAAAAGACGCTGATACGAGCGAGGTTGGCGAACAATTAGTTTTATTGCAAGTTACAAAGGATAATGTTAGCAAAAATGTGCCGTTGGTTGTGGAAATAATTGATAGTATGGCACCAGAAATAGAGATTTATCAGGATACTGTTTATGTGAATAGTGGTAAGAGTTTCGATGTGTTTAGTAATATAAAATCTATTGTTGATAATGTCGATGGTAATCTTGAATATAAAGATATTGTTGAAATAGATGAAAAGGATAAAATGTATTATACAATTATTGGTGATGTTGATACAAATAGTGTTGGTACTTATGAAATGCAAATTAAAGCAGTTGATTCTTCTTTTAATGAAGAGATTAAATCATTTAAAATTATTGTGACTAGTCATGGTAAGGAAAATACTTTAAGAAGTGTTGCTTATTCATTAGTTGGTAGACCTTATGTTAGTGGTGCTAATGGGCCAAGTGCATTTGATTGTAGTGGTTTTGTACAATATGTTTATAAAAGAGCGGGGTTAATAGTTGGAAGAAGTGCTACTGATCAATATTATAATGGGTATAGTATTAATTATAGTGATATTCAGATAGGTGATATTATTGTTTGGGGATATGATAGTAGTCATATTACTCATACGGCTATATATGTTGGTAATGGTTTAATGATTCATGCTGCTAATCCTAATGATGGTGTAATTGTTAATAAGGTAGCAGGATGGGGAGATTATACTAATGTTCATATTGTTTCTGTTAGAAGATTGCCATAAAAAGTATGTATAATTGTTAATATTTTTGGAAATGCTATTTCTAGGAGGAAATATTTATGGAAACATTACAAAAAATATTATTGGTTATTACAATAATTGGGGCAATAAACTGGGGTTTAATTGGTTTATTGGATTTCAATTTAGTTGCAGCAATATTTGGTGATGGTACTTTATTTTCAAGAATTATTTATACTCTTGTTGGTATTTGTGGTCTTGTTAATATTGGTATTTTATTTAATCGTATTGAATCAACTAAATAGAGAAAGACTTCGGTCTTTTTTTTTTGCTTTTTATTGTGGGGAGGTTGCTAATTTTACCATAAAATGTTATCATAGATAATGAGAATAGGGGTGATATTTTGGATTTTGTTATTACTTTTTTTAGAGATATTTTAGACGGTCCATTATATATTGTTGTAGCAATTATTTGCGGAATTTTAATCTGTTCTTGTATTGGTTATTTAGGAGAACAATATTTGAATAAAGAAAAAGCTAAAAAGGAGTTTGAGGAAACTCATGCAGAACTTTCTTCACCTGTTACAAATGATGTTGTAAGCACGAGTGTTGTTACTAATAGTCCTGTTGAAAATGTTTCTACTTCTATACAAGAGGTTAATAATGTAACAAATAATTCGGGGCAGTAACTTTACTAATTGAGAAAAATTTTGTATACTAGTTTATATTTTTTTAAAGGAGAGGATGTAATGTCAATAACATTTACAGATATATTATCCATAGTAAGAGATTTAGTTGATATACTTTTAGTATGGTTTGTAATTTATTTTATACTTAAAAATATTAAGAATAATATTAAACTTTCATTGATTTTTAAAGGAGTATTTTTTATAGTTCTTTTATATGTAATTAGTGATAAGTTGGGATTTGTAACTATTGGAGTTTTACTTGATTATATTCTTCAATGGGGACCTATTGCGTTGATTATTATATTTCAACCAGAAATTAGAACTATTCTTGAACAATTAGGACGTACACAATTGCTTGGTAGACATAAGGTTTTAACTGTTGATGAGCGTGAAAGAATGGTTTATGAAATGATTAATGCAATTGATTACTTAAGAAAAGAAAGAATTGGAGCATTAATTGTAATTGAGAGAGATATTAGTCTTGGTAATTATATTGATAAGGCTAAGAAGTTGTATGCTGATTTAACTAGTGATTTGTTAATTGCTATTTTCTATGAGGGAAACCCATTACATGATGGTGGAGTTATTATTCAAGGGGATAGAATTACTTGCGCCGGAGCAGTATTCCCTACCAGTAATAGTCCTAAGTTAAATAAAAGATTGGGTACTCGTCATAGAGCGGCTTTAGGTTTAGCAGAAGAAACTGATGCTATATGTATTGTTGTTTCTGAGGAAACTGGAAGAGTATCGATTGCACTTAAAGGAGAAATGTTATATAACCTAACACTTGATGATGTTAGAATGATGTTAATAGATGAGTTAAAACCAAAACAAGATATTGAATTTGAAGAAGTAGAAGAGGAAGAGATCTATGAAGAAAATAATTAGAAAGATTGGAAGATTATTCCATCATATTGGACTATTCTTTGATAAGTGGTTGATAACTCCTATTACAAAATTAATTTTAACAGCAATGAATTTTTTTAAGGATAATTCTAAGAATTTCGATAAGTTTGTTGGGAAGAAATCTACATTATTAGTTATAAGTATTGTTTTGGCTTTCTTACTATTTATTGCAATTGATCAAGAGTCTAATGTTATGATTGATCAATATGCGGAAATTTTATATGATCAACAAGTTACGGCTGTTTACAATGAAGAAATGTATGTTGTTGAAGGATTACCTAAAACTGTTGATATTACATTGGTTGGTCAAAGAAGACATATTTTCTTGGCAAAACAATCTCCTTCAAAAGGAGTATCAGTTGATTTGACTGGGTTGAAACCTGGTAATCATAAAGTTACATTGAAGTATGCTCAAAGATTAAAATCTTTGGACTATAAATTAGATCCTTCTATTGTAACAGTTACAATTTATGAAAAAGTTAGTGAGACTAAGAGTTTGACTTATGATATTCTTCATAAAGATAATTTGGATTCTAAACTATATATTGATAGTGTTCAATTGAGTAGGACTGATGTAATTATTAAGGGTGCTGAATATAAGTTGCAACAGGTTGCTTCTGTTAAGGCATTGGTGGATGTTAATGAAATTCCTAACCCTAAAGCAGGAGAGATAGAACTTAAAGATGTGCCACTTGTTGCGTATGATACTGATGGTAAGATTTTGGAAGATGTTGAAATAGTTCCAAAGACTGTAACTGCTACACTTACTATTACTTCACCTAGTAAAGAAGTTCCGATTAAGGTTATTCCTAGTGGAGATTTGGCTTTTGGTAAGTCAATTAAATCTATGGAATTAAGTACAACTTTGGTTACTGTATATGGTGAACAAGAAGCTGTTGATAAGATTGAACAATTAGAAGTTGAAATCGATACTAAAGACTTAGATAAAGATAAAGAATACCATGTTACTCTTAAGAAACCAGCAGGTATTACTGAATTAAGTACAAAAACGTTAACTATTAAGGTTAAGTTAGACGATTCAATTACAAAAGAATTTGAAAATATTTCAATTCAATTTAAAAACTTAGGAAGTAACTATAAAGTTCAAGCGTTAACTGATGATGATAGACAAGTTACTGTTGTTGTATCAGGAAGTGCTGATGTAGTTAATAATGTTGATGCATCTTCAATTAAACCATATATTGATTTAAAAGATTATGGTGTTGGAGAGCATGAGGTAACTGTTAAAGTTACTGGCGATGACTTGAAGCTAACTTATGAGTCTAAAACTAAAAAAGTTAAGATTAAAATTACGGAGAAATAGTTTAAATGCTATTTCTTTTTTTGTAATAAATGGAGTAGTTATCAATATAATTAAGTAGAATTAATTATGGGGTGAACTATGAAAAAAATTATTTTGTTTTTGAGTATTTTTACGTTGTTTATTACTGGATGTGGTAAGTATAGTGAAAAGGATATTGTTGATGAATTAAGTAAAAAAATTAAAGATAGTTATAGATTAACTGGAGAATTGGTAATTTCAAATAATGATGATTTGTACAATTATGAAGTGGATGTTAGTTATAAAAAAGATAAATATTATAAGGTTAGTTTGACTAATACGAGTAATAATCATACACAAGTTATTTTGAAAAATGATGATGGTGTTTATATTTTGACACCGGCATTAAATAAGAGTTTTAAGTTTCAAAGTGATTGGCCATATAATAATTCACAGATTTACTTATTGGAAGCATTGATGGCTGATATTAAAAATGATAGTGAAAGAAAGTTTAGTGAAACCGAGGCTGGTTATGAGTTTATTACATCTGTTAATTATCCAAATAATAAGACTCTAATTAAGCAAAAGATTATTTTAGATAAAGATTTGGATATTGAAGAAGTAAAGATTTATGATAGTAATGATTCTATTAAAATGGAATTGGATGTTGAAAAGATAGATTATTCTCCTACATTTAAGGATAATTATTTTGAACTTGATACTATTATGAAAACTTTTGAGGATGTTGATGTATTTGAAACGACAAGTTTAGATGATTCTATTTATCCATTGCTTTTGCCAAGTAATACTAAGTTAACAAATAGTGAAAAGATTACTATGGATAGTGGTGAAAGAATTATTATGACTTTTGATGGCGATAAACCGTTCTTGTTGGTTGAAGAAACGGCTAATGTCATGGATGAATTTACTGTTATTCCGACTTATGGGGAACCATATATGTTGATGGATACTTTGGGTGTTATGACTGATAATTCTTTGTCTTGGACTAGTAATGGAATTGACTACTATATAGTTAGTGATGTTATGGAAACTGATGAATTAATTGAAATTGCACAAAGTATTAGTGTATTACCTACTATGAAATAAGCCTTTACGTTGATTTTCCTTTATGTTATAATATTTTCGTGGTGAAGTAGAAATGGCAAAAAGGAAAAATATGAATAATAGAAATTCAAAAAAAGATGTAACAAAAAAGATTGAAAAGATGGAGTCTAGTGCTGATAAAGAGTGGTTAAAGATAATTAGAATTATCTTTGCTGTGATGGTTGTTTTTGCATTCTTCTATTTATTAACTATTGCGATAGTTGGTAAAGAAGAAGAGGATGATGTAAAAGAGACTACTATTCAGTATGAAGAGATTTTGGCTGGTTCTAGTTTTACAATGAGAGATGATGAATATCTTGTTGTTTACTTTGATTTCACTAGTGATGCTGCTGCTGAAATCAATTCGGCTATTTATTCTTATACTTCAAGTTATGTAGATGATAAATTGAGAGTATATACTGTTGATATGAGTAATACATTTAATAAAAAATATGCAAGTGAAGATGAATCTAATGAAACTCCTGAAAGCGCTGCTGATTTATTAATTAATGTTCCAACAATCATCAGAATTAAAGATGGAACAGTGGCTGAATACATTGACGATTTGGATGATGTATTGGATTATTTAAATTAAAGACATTAATTTGTCTTTTTTTTAGTTCTAATTATTTTTAGGTTGTGATATGATAGATTATAGGTAAGAAAGGATCGTGTGGCTAGTGAAAAAAAATAGTAAAGATAAAAATAAAAAGACGTTCTTTTTTAAAAAATATTCACGACCTGTCGTTGAACTTAAAGAAGTTGAAGAAGACGAAGATGAAAATATACGTGAAGTTGTAGTAGAGAAAGATAATGGTTTTAATGTAATTGAAGTTATTGTTATAATATTTGTTTCTGTTTTATTTGGAGTTGTTGTTGGATGCATTTTAAGTTCTTCTAAGACTTTTGGTATAGCAGTAGATTCTGAAGTACAAGAAATCATTAGTACATATGAAAATATTGTGGAAAATTATTATGATGAAGTTGATAAGGAAGAATTACTTGAAGCGGCTGTTTCGGGAATGATTAGTAAACTGGATGATCCTTACTCTGTTTATATGGATAGCGAGGACACTGAGGCTTTTAATGAGACTGTTGATGGTTCGTTTGTAGGAATTGGTACTACTGTTGAATGGACTGATGGTAATTTTAGAATTATTGAGGTGTTAAGTGGTTCACCAGCTGAAAAGGCAGGAATTAAGGTAGAAGACTACATTATTAAAGTTGATAAAAATGATGTTAGTTCGTTAACTCTTGATGAAGTTTCTGATTTAATAAGAGGAAAAGAAGGGACAACAGTTAATATTACTGTTCAACGTGAAAATGAAGAAATTGATTTTAAAATAAAAAGAGGAGTTGTAGAAGTTCCATCAGTTGTATCGAACATATTTGAAGATAATATTGGTTATATTTATATTTCATCTTTTGCTTCTAATACTAGTGATCAATTTACGACAGCGTATAATGAGTTGAAGGAAAAAGGTATTAAATCATTAATTATTGATGTTAGAGATAACCCTGGTGGTCGATTAGGTCAAGTTAATAATTTATTAGATTTGTTTTTTGATAAGAAGGAAATTTTATATAAAATTGAAACTAAGGGAGAAGTTGAAAATGTTTATGCTAAAAAGGCTGATAAGTTAAGTATTCCTGTTGTGGTGATAGTTAATCATAATAGTGCTTCTGCTTCAGAAATTTTGGCTGCTAGTTTTCAAGATAATTATAGTAAAGCAACTATTGTAGGAACTGTTACTTATGGTAAGGGGACTATTCAAAAAGCGATAGAGTTATCAAGTGGTGCAAGTATCAAATATACAACTCAAAAATGGTTAACTCCTAAAGGTAAATGGGTTAATGAAGTTGGAATTGTTCCGGATGAGGTTGTTGAACAAAGTGAAGAGTATTTATATGAACCTAGTAATGATAATGATGCGCAGTTACAAAAAGCAATTGAAATATTAAAAAAATAAGGGCTATAGAGTAGAATTACTCTTTAGCTCTTTTATATTTTTGTACAGTTAATTATTAGTTGATAATTATCTTTTGTAGGATGACAAGTTGTTAAAATTAGTTGGTTAGTATTTTCATTTGGAATAGTAATGGTTCCTGTTTTTTGTTCAGTCCAAATATTTTTGACTTTGTAGGTATATGTTTTGTTTTTATATTCTAAGATTACTAAATCGTTTATGGATAGTTGGTCTAGTTCTTCAAAGTAGGCAATTTTTCCTGTTCCTGAATGTGCGGCAAGAAAAAATGTGCTGTTTTCTGTATTAGGCTCTTCTGAATATTTTAAGATTGTTACGTGTTCTTCAATATTATTTTTAGGACTGTTTATTTCGTAAAGCTCTTCTGCGAGATTTATTTTTTTTATGATAATGGAACCGATTGGGTGTTCTTCTGGTTCTTTTAAAGAGATATGTGGAGTACTTATTTTTTCAGAAAGGACAGTTATGATTTTTTGAGGAATAGTTGTATTTTTATACTTAGAGTAAATAACTATACAAACTAGGGAATATATAAGAAGAAATATTAAGGTGATAATTATTTTTTTCCACATAGTAATTCCTTAAGAAAATCAAGTATTTGTTGAAATAATGATTTTGTTTTTGTGTTTGGGACTTCGATTTTATAATTTTTTAAATTGTAATAGATTGTTTCTTCTGTGGCTATTTCAAAAGTGATTGGCTCTATTTTTTGATATCCTTCCGTTGTAGTTAGTTGAAGGAGTTTGTATTTTCCATAAGGAAGAGTAATTTCGGCAATTCCTTCACTGTTAGTTGTGATGGTCTTGATAAGGTTATCATTTTTATCATAGATGTTGAAACTGATATTTTCTTCTGGTTGGAAATTATTAGCATACCCATATTCTTTTTTTAGTTGTAATTTTCCTTTTATAACTTCATTAAAGATTGTTACTTTGGTTGTTGTCTGTGTAGTGCTAATTGTAAAATAAAAGTTATTTTTATTTAATTTATATCCGGCACCTGGAGTTTTTTCTTTTAAATAATAAGTACCAAAGTCAAGATTTTCAATTATGGTAGGTGTTGTTTCTTCAATGATTATGTCTTTTATATACTGATGATTTTGTGTGTATAAAGCAAATACTGCACCTGCAAGAGAGGCATCTCCTTGAGGAGTTGGTCCTACTGTTCCTTTGTCATATTTATAAACCTTAACAGTTGTATTGATGACTTTTATAGTTATAGTGTTTTCGTTTGGAAGAGGGTCGCCTGTTTCTAGAATATCTTGATTAGTATCAGATTGATAAAAGAGTATTGGTCGATTGTATAAGGTACTTTTTCTTGTGAAGGTGATTGTATGAGTACCGATAGGTAAATCTTTTATAGTCAAAGTATTATTTTCTATTGTGGCATTGTCTGAGGATGTTTCATAGTTAGAAATGACGTTATTTAGATCTGTTTTGGAAAATATAGAGTTTTTGACAATAGTGAATACTTGATTGTTAAATGAGATGTTTTTTTTATAATTTTCAACAAGATTATTTAGTTCATTTATTTCGTCTTCAAACATATTTACTTCTGGACCATTTTTATATTCGCTAAAGTAGTAATAGCCATTTGGTTCTGCAATTTTCCACAACATCATTTGTGTTATTGCGTACCATTTTGGTTCTGTGTGATTTTCATAGCCATATCCAAAATGAGATATTAAGGTCATATTTGTTATTTGTTCTTGTGTATAATTATTTGGTGTTTCAGTTTCAATATATGAATTATTTTGATTGAAAAATATAAAAGGTTCTATGCAGTAGGCGATATTATTGGTGGATGTTTCTTTAAAGAAACGGGCTTGATTATAGTAGATTAGTCCATCATTAGGATTCTTTTTGTTCATCCAGATATTTGGGATGTAGTCACTCTCATAAAATGTTGCTGAAGTTGCTTTTACTGTTTTTGTTTGACAAAGAGTAAACAAAGATATTGTTAGTATTAAGAAAATTGTTCTTTTTTTCATATAATTCCTCCTTTTTTTTCTTAACGGCTTTGATGATAACACTAAATAAATTTTCTGACAAATGGGACTTTTTTTGAATTTGATGAGGTTTTGGTTTGAAAATTAGAAATTATTTTGATGAAATCTTGAAAAGGTGTGAAGAATTTGAATGAAAAAACAAGTTTAGTAGTTTTATGATATAATGTCTGTGAGGGTGCGCCAGTTTGGTGCTTAATATATAGTTGGTGGAAACCCAACGTGGTAATCTCTAGCAAAGACAATGCTGTCAACTTAAGAAAAATTTGGTATGATAATAAGTAGTATCATATGTCATATAAAAGAATAGAAAGAAGTTTAAAAAATATTATAATAAAAAGTGAAAACTGTGAAAATTATAAAAATACTCAAAAAAGTTTTATTAGAAATAGGAAAATGAATTTATAATAGATGCTATAATAGTCGACTGTGAACAAGGAGAAAAAAGTCTTGCAAAAATAAATGTAATAGAAGCAGGAAAAATTATAGATTTAACAAAAAGCATAATAATCTTCGATAGAGGATATCTTGGTGTTGATTTAATTTGGTTCTTAGAAAAAATGTGAATTATATGATATAATTTTGGAAAAGGCAGAAAAAAATTTGGTTGTAATAAATCCAAATAAATCATATATTAGAAAAGCATATACAAGTGGAAGAAATAAATATTCAACTAATATTAGATATAATATGTGAAAATGAAAATAACCACAATATTGTCTTAAGTTGACAGCATTGTGGTTCCGTGAGGGGGACAGACTTCCTCTCACTAGTGAAAGAAAGGGAGGTGTAGTCGAGTCGTCTACTCGACTGATTTGATGACAGATATTGAAATTGCGAATAGTGTAGTGAAAAAAGATATTAGAGAGATTGGAAAAATGATTAATCTTGATGAGAAAGATTTGATTTTATATGGTAATGATAAGGCTAAAATTAAAAATGTTGCTGGTGAAAAGAAAAGTAAACTTATTTTAGTAACTGCGATTAGTCCGACTCCTTATGGTGAGGGAAAAACAACTGTTTCTATAGGATTAGTTGACGCGTTAAGAAAAATTGGGAAAAATGCGATTGGGGTATTGCGTGAACCTTCGATGGGACCTGTTTTTGGGATGAAAGGTGGCGCTACTGGTGGTGGATATAGCCAAGTTATACCAATGGAAGATATAAATTTACATTTTACTGGTGATTTTCATGCGATTACAGCGGCTAATAATTTGTTATGTGCTGCAATTGATAATCATATTTATTTTGGTAATGCTTTAGATATTCAAGAGGTAAGTTTTGGTAGATGTTTAGATGTAAATGATCGAGCACTTAGAGAAGTAGTGGTTTCTGGTAGAAAAGATAGTTTTTCTATTACTGCGGCTAGTGAGATTATGGCATTATTTTGTTTGGCAAATTCATTGGATGATTTGAAGCAACGATTAGGCAAAATTGTAGTTGGATATAATAGTAATAAAGAGATGATTTTTGCTAAAGATTTGAAAGTAGAAGGTGCTATGACTACTTTACTTAAGGATGCTTTTTTGCCAAACTTGGTTCAAACATTAGAGGGAAATCCAGTACTTATTCATGGTGGTCCTTTTGCGAATATAGCTCATGGTTGTAATAGTGTTGTTGCTACGAATTATGGTTTAAGACTTGGTGATTATGTTATAACTGAGGCTGGTTTTGGAGCAGATCTTGGGGCTGAAAAATTTTTTGATATTAAATGTCGTAATGCGGAATTTACTCCTGATGCGGTTGTATTAGTTGCAACTATTAAGGCGCTTAAATATCATGGTGGAGTAAATAAAGAGGATATTTATAAGGAAAATAATGTGGCGTTAAGGAGTGGCCTTGCTAATTTGATTAGACATATTGAAAATATGAAAAAATATTGTGACAATGTAATTGTTTGTTTGAATCGATATGATACTGATTTAGATTCGGAAATTAAGATAGTTGAAGAGTGTTGTTTAGAAAATGCTGCAAATTTTTCTGAAAGTAGGGCATATTCTGACGGTGGCTCTGGTGCTGTTTCGGTTGCAGAAAAAGTTGTAGAGGCTTGTAAGAAAGAAAATAATTTTAGATTACTTTATGAAGATGAACTTAGTTTAGTAGAAAAAATTAAAAAGATAGCTTTTGAGATTTATAGGGCTACTTCTATAGAATTTAGTGATGTTGCTTTGAAAAAGTTATGTGAATTTGAGGAAAAAGGACTTGGTTATTTTCCGATTTGTGTTGCAAAGACACAATATTCTTTTTCTGATGATGCGAAAGCAGTCGGAGCCCCAATTGACTTTACTATTTATGTTAGAGATGTACATCTTTATAATGGAGCACGTTTTATTACGGTCTTGTTAGGGGATATTATGACAATGCCTGGATTATCTAGAAAACCAAATTATGAAAAAATTGATTTAATAGATGGCAGTATAGTAGGTTTATCATAAGAAAAAACGATTTCTTTTTTGGAAATCGTTTTAGTTTTTACTTATATTTGTTGCGATGTCTATTAGTTCTTTTTCAGATTTAATATCGGCAGAATAGGGGTAAGTTTTTCCTCGTGAGATAAATTTCTTTTTTATTTCATTGGCTTTATTTTGATCTTTATCAAGTAATAAGGTAATGGTATATTCTGTTCTAATTATTGATGGGTAATCTTTCATTGAAAGCATGAAGTTTTTTAGGGATGGGGTTAACAGTTTTTTTGCTTCTTCATAGTTTTCATTAATAAGTTCACAATAAATTTGATCTATAATTAAAAGATTTTTATGAATACCAATAAGGCCACTTTTAATTTTTAAGAGATGTTTTATTGCTTTATTGGCTTCTTCAAAGTTGTGTTGTTCCATCATATAGCTGCATGCTCCTACACCTAGAGTTGCAATCATTGTATTTTTCATATCTTTGTCTTTTGGCATTTGAAACCATTCGGCTGGCATATCTTTATATCTTTTACCGTTGGATGTTTCTGCATTGATCTTTAGTTGAATCCAAAATGCTTTTTGTGCCTCAGGATGTTTGGAAAGAGAAATAGCATTTAAACCATCGTTATTAATTTCAGCAGTTTTCATTGGAATACCATTTTGTGCAGCACATAACATACCAACAAGACCAAAAATTTGTAGTGAATAACTTAAAGTTAGGTCTTTTGTGTAATGTGCAATTATGAATGATAATGTACTTATTATTAAGTTTAAAAGTGTTCCTCCTAAGTTATATAGGATAACTGGTATTTTGTTATCTACTAGTTCTGGTGGTGACATTAGACATTGTCCACTAGTTCCGACGATTTTAAATTTTTTTATTTTGAACTTGTTTTTATTTTTTATTAGCATTAGGCTACCGATTCTAAATGAGACAAATTCATATTTTGATATTAGACCAAAAATTAGATGTCCTAATTCGTGGATTATTATTTGTATATACATTGATATATATAGTACTACAAGGCCGATTATTGGAACTAGAATGTCTTCAAGTTCTCCTTTTGAATAAACTTCATCTATAATAATTAGTAAACCTCCAAAGAATAGGCCTGTTATAATGATTAGTGTTAATGGGCTTATTTTTTCAATTAGAGATTTATTTTGTGCTTTCTTTTTATTTTTACTCATATCTTTACCTCTTTTCTTAGTTTTAGTATAACATAAAAAACACCTAGTGTGTGAAATGCCCCATAGAGTATTCAAAATAAAAAAACAAGTTTTAAAAATATGTTATCATATCACTTCAGAAAGGAGGTGTTTTCTAATGACTAAAAAAAGGTCAAAAATTTATAAGATTTTCTGATGAAGAATGAACAGAAATAGTAAGTAAATATTTATCTGGAAAATATAGCTATGCAACTTTGGCA
>CAYXZZ010000031.1:0-17299 GCA_964470055.1 uncultured Mycoplasma sp. | reverse complement strand
ATACAGTGAGGATACGTACCTAAATAATGGGGATTATTGGTGGGCTTTGTCGCCTTTTGCCTTTGGTGGCGGCGCGGACGCGTTCGGCGTGGGCCCGGATGGCGGCTTGGGCTACGACGTTGTGGACGGTGATGATGTCGGGGTCCGTCCGGCAGTTTCACTAGCACCTGGGACAGAAATCACAAGCGGAGATGGAACAGCAGCATCACCGTATAAAATAGGATAGGTTTGAGATGTGTCCCACACTCTCGACAAGTGTATAACCCCACGAAAACCCTTTCGTGGGGAATAAGAAATAAAGACTCCAAGCAAGAATTGCTTGGAGAAACCCAAATAAGAGATTAACTATATAATAGAAAAATATAGATTAATCTAGAATTGCATGTCAAAACGCTTCTATAATTGCAATTCTAAGGAGAAATCCTAAAAAGAAGACAAAGTGTCTAGGCAAAGAAGAAATAAAATCGGAGCCTAGGCTTTTGTATATTATAAAGGATTAAACTATTAAATAGTGATAATAGATTAATCTAGGATTGTGTCGTATTATGGATTTTTTGCTTTGATTGGTCTACGTTCGTGGTGGGCTTTGTCGCCTTATGCCTTTGATGACAACGCGAACGCGTTCAACGTGAACCCAGATGGCAACTTGAACAACGACAATGTGAACAATGATGATGTCGGGGTCCGTCCGGATTTTCACAAAATATATTTGTCGGGCTTATAACGAGTGATCGCTATGGTGAAGCATCGGCAGTCACAAAATGTGAAACAGATACAATTCTATGGAGAAATCCTAAAACATAAGTAGGCAAACTATTCTAGTTGGTAGAAGGAATTCGAATATTAGAATAGTTTTAACTACCTCAAATTAAAGGGTTAAACTATAACATAGTTAAATATAGATTAACTTAGGATTACGTCGAAACTCAGGCTTTCCGTTCTTTCGCCCTCTATTCGTTGGTGGTGGGCTTTGTCGCCTTACGAATTCAATTCTGATGACGACGCGAACGTGTTCAACGTAAATGAGGATGGCAACTTGAATGCTAACAACGTGAACAATGAGATCGGGGTCCGTCCGGATTTTCACGAAAATATATTTGTCGGGCTTATAACGTGAAAACGCTATGGTGAAGCATCGGCAGTCACGAAATGTGAAACAGATGTAATTCTATGGAGAAATCCAAAAACGATTGTAGACAAACCATTTTAGTTGGTAGATATTAAATCGAAGATTAAGATGGTTTTAACTACTAACTACAACTAAGGGTTAACTATATAAGTAGTTAAATATAGATTAACTTAGGGCTGTGTCGTATTGTGGCATTCCTTTTTCGCGACTCTCCGGAGTGTGGTGGGCTTTGTCGCCTACGGAATTCAATGAGGGTAATGCGAACGTGTTCAACGTGAATGATGATGGCAACTTGAACAATGACAACGTGAACAATGAGATCGGGGTCCGTCCGGATTTTCACAAAATACTTTTGTCGGGCTTATAACGTGAAAACGCTATGGTGAAGCATCGGCAGTCACGAATTGTGAAACAGATACAACTCTATGGAGAAATCCTAAAACACGAATAGAGAAACTATTCTAGTTGGTAGAAATTATTCGAAAACTAGGATAGTTTTAACTATTCATTAGTATAGGGTTAAACTATATCAATAGTTAAATATAGATTAACTTAGGACTATATCATAATAACGGATTTGACTCTTTCGGTGTATCACCTCGTGGTGGGCTTTGTCGCCTAACGAATTTGAAGACAATGCGAACGTGTTCGCGGTGAACCCAGATGGCAACTTGAACAATGGCGAAGTTAATGCCGATGATGGCGGGGTCCGTCCGGATTTTCATAAAATACTTTTGTCGGGCTTATAACGTGAAAACGCTATGGTGAAGTTTGGCAGTCATAAAATGTGAAACAGATGTAGTTCTATGGATTATATCCAAAAACATTAGTAGATAAACTATTCTAATTGGTAGGTATAAACCGAAGACTAGGGTAGTTTTAACTACTAAAGTTTTATTTAAGTATCAAAATGGCTAAATAATAGTCATTTTATTTTTTTACCAAAAAGATAGGAAATCATTTCCTATCCTCAACAATTACTTCAGTACCAATCTTTTCTTCTAATAACTTTGGATTTTCTAAAATATAACTAAGCATCTTTATAGACTTCGCAAAGTATATTCCATCCGCGATTCTTTCATCTAAAGTAAAACCTATATTAATATATTTTTTATTATTTTCTTCATATAACACACCAACTGTTGCGACAATAGAATTTGTACCATAATTATTCAAATGATGATAGCAGCATTCTGCTCCAACGCTTCCTAAATTTGAAAGTAACACAGTTGTATAATTAGGATCACCATCACTCACAAAACTTGGTACAAATCCATGATAGTCCATCCATCTAAAACATCCCATCACTAAATTCAATAACCATCTTGGCAACTTAGTTACAAAATTCAAAATATCATTCATTTCATTAGAATTATCATTTCTAGTCTTTGACACAGTCTTTAAAATAACCTCACTAACATCCGTAAGGACCATATTATCTTTAGAATTAAAAATAATTAATCTCTCTTCAGCAGCATCTTCTAATTTGTTTTTCGCGACAAAACTAAAACTTGCCTCCTTACGCTCGTAATATCTCTGCCCAGAAATAAATCTATTCAGTAAAGGTCTATTATAAACCGTTTTCGCAGTAGCCATAATAATCGCATGAAATAGAGTAGTCCTCTCATAGTTCTCTTTGCCCTCATTAATTTTCTCTAAATACTTTAATAAAGCAGTAACGTCAATTTTCTCAACATAATAAACCTCTGATTCACATCTATTTTTCATTAAAAACGGCATAATTCCATGGATTGAATCCAAGTCTTTTACTCTCACATACTTCTTTCTCATATATACTCCTCATTATCTGAATCTTATCACAATAAAAAATAGAAGTAAAGAAAATGTAAACAATATCAATCTTCTAAAACGCTAATCAAATATCTATGCTAAAATAAATTAGTACAATAAAATAAAGAGGTGCTTAATTATGCGAATTGGAATTGATATAGATGATACAATTACAAATTCATATAAAGATATAGTTACTCAAATTGGTATTCATTATAATGTCAACAGTTACTATATGATTGAAGAAGGATATAAATATGAAGATGTTTTAAGAGATGAAATTAATTTTCCTAACTACATTCAGTTTTGTCATGATATTATTCAACATCAAGTAATTCCCCATGTTACTATTAAACATGGTGCTAGAGAAATGATAAAACGTCTCAAAGAAGATGGTAATGAAATTATTCTTATCACATCTAGAAATAGTGAAGAGTTTGACAATCCCTTAGAGTTAACTAAAATATTTTTAAAAGATAATAACATTTACTATGATGCATTATATGTCAATGTTAAAGAAAAAGGAAAGTTTTGTAAAGAATATGAAATAGATGTTTTAATTGATGATAATATTACTCATTGTACATCAGCCAAGTCTAACAACATAAATGCTTTTTTATTAGATAATACTTTCAATAGAGACAATCAAGAATTAGAAAGAGTCTATAGTTGGTATGATGCTTATGATAGATTACAAAATTTAAAAAGTGAATTAATACAAGAATCATAGGTTCTTGTTTTTCATTGCGAAAACACTATCTATATAGTATAATATAACTCATTAAAGAAAGGGGATATATCTATGCCAATTAGTAAACTAGAATTAGCAAGCAATCTAATTAATGGTAGAGTTGTTCATTACACAGATTATTATAGCTTTCAAAAATTATATCCCTTTTGTAATGAAAATGTTTCTGGTTATCTAGACTTTTTAGATTTAGAAGGCAAGTCTTTATTAACTGTTGGATCATCTGCTGATCAAGCCTTATCTGCCATCACAAGAGGCTGTAAAGACATCACAGTCTTAGATATTTGTCCTTTTACAGAAGAATATTTTTATCTAAAAAAGTCAGCCATCGAAACTCTCGATAAAAAAGATTTTGAAAGATTACTCTTTTATAAAGATTTTCCCCGTACGTTTAGATACAATAAATCTCCATTTGCTTTAGGAAAACATCCAAAACTTCTTGCTCACCTTGAAAGTGAAAGACCAGATATTCATAATTTTTGGATGACACTTTCTAAAACTTATAGTGGTGAAATAATTCGTAAAAATTTCTTTACTCAAGATGAGGAAAAACCAATAATAACAAGAAGATTAACAGACTATTTAAAATCAGAAAAAACCTATCTAAAGACAAGAGAACAACTTACTAGTGTTACTCCAGAATTCATTAATGCCAATATAACTCATCAAATCCCAACCGATAAAAAGTTTGATACTATTATTTTATCAAATATAACAACCTACCTTTCATACGATGAAATTGGCGCTTTATTAGAATCCTTAATTTCTCATCTTAATGAAGGTGGTCAAATAATGCTGGGATATATGTATCGTACTGATGAATATTCTCCATACTTTGAAGAATGGGATGTTATCTACAATATTCCAAAAATAAAAGGACTTAATCCTAACATTGAAATAAAATCATTTCAAGGCGTGAAAGGAATTCTTTTTGAAGATCCAGAAATGAAAGATGCAGTTTATATCTATCAAAAGAAAAAATAAATTTGTTATAATATTAAATAGAGGTGATTAGTGTGAAACACATAGTGATAGTCGGTGGAGGAGCAGCCGGATTAATGTCTGCTATATATGCCAAAACACCTACTAACCAAGTTACAATTTTAGAAAGAAATCCTGTTTGTGGTAAGAAAATTCTTGCTACTGGAAATGGTAAATGTAACTATTGGAATATAGATCAAAGTCTAACTCACTACAACAGTTCTAACAAAGAGTTACTTGAAAAAATTATTACAGAAGAAAATAAACAAGAAGTTTTATCCTTTTTTAACTCCTTAGGTATTATTCCTAAAATAAAGAATGGTTATTATTATCCGTTTTCTAATCAAGCAACCACAATTCGTGATGCACTATTAAGAGAAGTCTTAAATAAAGGTATAATTATTCGCAATGATTTCTTAGTTGAAAAAATAGAACCAACTAATCAAAACTTTCTTCTTACTTCATCAACTGATACAATAATCGCTGATAAAGTAATAATCGCAACTGGTTCATGTGCATCACCTAAGACTGGTTCTGATGGTATTGGTTATAGACTTTTAAAACAATTAAATCATCAGTATATTGAACCATCTCCAGCCTTAGTCCAATTAAAAACAACAGGCTCATATTTAAAACAATGGGCTGGTATTAGAACTGATGTCATTATCTCTTTATATGAAGATAATAAATTTCTAAAACAAGAACTAGGAGAAATTCAATTAACTGATTATGGTATTAGTGGTATTTGTGTCTTTAATCTAAGTAGACATGTTGCTATTGGTCTTTCACGACATAAAAAAGAAGAAGTCTTTATTAACTTCCTACCTTTCTTAAAAGAAACAAATGAAACTATAGAAGATATTCTTACCAAAACTAATCTTCCATTAAAAGACCAATTATCAAATATTTTAAATAATAAATTAGTTGAAGTAATTTTATCAGAAGCAAAACTAAACTCTAGAAAATCATATAAAGATTTGTCTTCTGAAGAAAAACTTAAATTAGAAAATTACTTAACTAATTTTAAAGTCACAATTACTGCTACAAACTCTTTTGAACAAGCCCAAGTATGTTCAGGAGGACTTCCATTAACTTCTATTAATTTAACTACTATGGAATCAAGACAACTAAAAAATTTATATATAGTTGGAGAATTACTAGATGTAGATGGTGAATGTGGTGGCTATAACTTATCTTTTGCTTGGATAACTGGACTTCTTGCTGGAAAAGGATGTGCTTCAAATGATTAGGCTAAGACAAATAAAATTAAATATTTTTGAGGATGAAGCCACATTAAAGACAAAAGTTTCTAAACTTCTTCATATTACTGAAAATGATATTGAAGAACTACTTATTTCTAAAAAATCACTAGATGCTCGTAAAAAAGACCATTTATTTTATATCTATGAAGTAGATATAAAAACATCTTTAGAAGAAAAAATTTTAAGTACCAATAAAAATCCTGATATTTTTCTTGCCCCTAACGAGACTTATCATTTTCCAGAACCTGGTCAAGAACACCTTTCAACTAGACCAATAATCGTAGGATCTGGTCCAGCCGGTCTTTTCTGTGCTTATCTTTTAGCTGAACACAACTATCAACCAATTATTATCGAACGAGGAGAACCTGTTGAAGACCGCGTTAAAACTATCGAGAAATTTTGGGAAACAGGTATTCTTAATCCTTCTTCAAATGTTCAATTTGGTGAGGGTGGAGCCGGAACTTTCTCTGATGGAAAACTGAATACTCTTGTTAAAGACAAAGCCTATCGTGGTAAAAAAGCCTTTGAAATATTTATTGAAAATGGTGCTCCTAAAGAAATAATGTATGAAAATAAACCTCATATTGGCACAGATATACTTCGAACTGTCCTAGTAAATATGCGTAATAAAATTATCTCAATGGGTGGAGAATTTCACTACAACACAACTCTTACTAAGATAAATGTTGAAAATAATAACTTAGTAAGTATTGAAGTTAATAACAAAGAAACACTTTTATGCAATAATTTAATTCTTGCGATTGGTCATAGTGCTAGAGATACCTTTGAAATGCTTTACAAAAAAGGTCTTAATATGACATCTAAACCTTTTGCTGTTGGAGTCCGTATTGAACATCCTCAAAGTATGATAAATGAAAGTCAGTATGGAGAAAAATATGCTAAACTTCTTCCACCTGCAAGTTATAAACTAACATACACAACTACTAAAAATAGGGGAGTTTATTCATTCTGTATGTGCCCAGGAGGTTATGTTGTAAATGCCTCATCCGAAGAAAATCGTCTAGTTGTTAATGGTATGAGTAATTATAATCGTGATACTACCAATGCTAATAGTGCCTTAGTAGTTACAGTCTCACCAAAAGACTTTGGTCAAAACCCACTAGATGGGATTGCTTTTCAAAGGCACTTAGAGGAAGCAGCATACACCAAAGGTAATGGAAAAATACCTCTTCAATTATATAAAGATTATCAAGAAAATAAATGTTCAACTTCTTTTAAAAATATCACTCCAGTTACTAAAGGTGCATATACATTTGCTAATCTAAATGAATTTCTTCCTTCATACATTAATGACTCTTTAAAAGAAGCCATTAAATATTTTGGTACTAAAATAAAAGGTTATGATCGAGAAGATGCCATTCTTTTAGGTGTGGAAAGTAGAACCTCTTCTCCAGTAAAAATAGAACGTAATGAAGATGGAATTTCTAACATTAATGGAATTTATCCTTGCGGTGAAGGAGCGGGGTATGCTGGAGGTATCACAACGGCTGCTATGGACGGAATAAAAGTAGCCGAACAACTAGCAAGAAAATATAAAAATTATTAATTAGAATAACTAATGCGTGTTATAATAAAAAAAGAAAGAGGTGTCCTATGGAATTAGTAACAAATATATATGAAGCAGATTGTATTACCCACAGTGGAACTATGCATGCTGATGAAGTTTTCGCAACTGCCTTTTTAGATTTATATCTAGGTGATATTAAGGTTTGTCGTCTTCCAGATGTTCCATCTGACATAAGTGAAAATGTTTTAGTTTATGACATTGGTCGTGGAAAGTATGATCATCATCAAGAAGATGCTAAGAAAAGAGAAACCGGTATCCCATATTGTTCTTTCGGTTTGCTATGGCAAGAATTTGGACGTAAGTTTTTAGAAAAACGCAATATTCCTAATCTTGAAGAAGTATTTACTATGTTTGATAAAGACTTTGTTGAAGCAATCGATGCCGATGATAATGGAATCTTTCCTAAAATAGAAGCATCATACAAAGTAAAAACATTAAGTGATGTTATCAAATTATACAATCCAAGTTATAAAAGTGGTCAAGATGAAACAATTCAATTTACTAAAGCCGTTATTTTTGCTAAAAGCATTATTGATGAAGAATTAGCCAGTGTTACTGGGAAAGTAATTGCTAAAACTCTTGTCTTAGAAAAATTAAAAACTGCTACTAACCATACTTTATACTTAGATGAATATATGCCATATGAACAAACTATTCTTTCAGAAGAGCAAGCATCAGACATCTATTTTGCAGTATATCCTTCTAATAGAGGCGGTTATGGTATAAAAACAATTCCTATTTCTGCAGAAAATCACACTAAAAGAAAAGAATTCCCCTTAAGTTGGGCAGGTCTAGATAACGAAGAGTTAGAAAAAGTATCAGGAATTAAAGGTTTGAGATTTTGTCACTTAACAAGATTTTTAGTAACTTGTGATACCTTTGAAGCTGTAGAACAAGTAATTGAAAAAACATTACAAGAACCTGAAATAGAAGAATTACTTGCTAAAAACGACTAAAACCTTTATAATTAAGTAGGCATAAAAATGTCTCAATTTACTTGCTAAAAGAACTAAAAAAGAGGTGTAACATGTATTATAACTATAGCAGAAAAAAGGAAATAACTAAAAACGCATTGATAATAGGCTTTATCTTATTTATCGCTGTATTTTCTACATATAAAATCTACTATACTTTCAATGATTCTGAAAATATTGATTATAGTTCTGAATCTCTTGATATAACATTTCATGAAGATAGTGGAGAAGAACTAGATATTACCAAGGTAACTCCTTTAACTGATTCTGTTGGATTAACTACTAAAGGTCATACAATTACAATAACTAATAACTTAACTGAATCTGTAAAATACTCTATTAAAATAGTAGATAACGTTGACAAGATGGAAGAACAAGGCTGTGCAGGAATTACAATTCCTCGTGAAGAAATTCATATTTCTATAAAAGAATCAGGAAAAAGAGCAGAAGTTTACAAATTATCTGATTTAGAAGATGGTCTTCTTCTTTCAACAATAACCCAAGCCTTAGAAGAAAAAACATATACAATCAGATTATGGGTAAATGCTGATAGTACCTTACCAAGTGGTAGTGATCATCACTATCATGGATTAATTCAAATATTTGAAAATGATACAAGCCTAGCCGTAAAATAGAAAAGAGGTGTCATATGACAATTGATTTAAGTCTTCTTCAAAGTGGAACTGTTAATGAAATAGATATAACTAATACTTATACAGTTCCAGAAGAATATTACAAAAATACTGATGTCTTAGCCCTAAATGACATTAATGTTCAAGGGAGGATATATCGTGGAGCATCAGAAGATGATCTTGATTATCTAACTGAATATATCAACTGTCAAATAAGTGGAACTATGACAATTAAAGATTCTATTTCTTTAGAACCAATTGAGTATCCTTTTTCTACAGAATACGATGATATTCTTGAAGAAAATTGCAAAAAAAATGAAAATACACTTGATATATTTCAGTTTTTGTGGGAAAATATTGTACTAGAGATCCCCTTACAGTTTACTAAGGTCGAAGATCTCAGTAAATTTCATGGGGATGGATGGAAACTGATTAGAGAAGATGAGTTAACTACTTCTAACAATCCATTTAGTGATTTATTAAAAGATTTTAAAGAGGAGTGATAATATGATGAAATTAGACATTCAAATGTTCGCTGTTCCTTTCCGTAAAGTTTCAAAGACAAGAAAGAGAATGAGAAGAAGTCACAATGCTATGGAAGTTCCTGGTATGACAAAATGTCCAAGTTGTGGTGAAATGATTAAACCACATAGAGTTTGTGCTAAATGCGGAAACTATAAAGGAAATAAAGTAGTAGAAGTAAAAGAAGCTGAGTAATAATTATCTGCTTCTTTTTCTTTTTTCCTTATCTCGACAATATCTTTATAATATGCTAAACTTAAACAGTAGGATAGTGATGTATATATGAAGAAAAAAAATCAAGGCTTTACACTAGTTGAATTATTAGTAGCCATCTCAATATTAGGAATAATTATGGTTTTTGCCTTACCACAAATAAGTAATATTCAAACAAAAAACAAAACAACTAAGTATGAAAAATATGCCGAGACAATGTTATCAAGTGGCAAACTATATGTTGATTCTTATACAGAAGATATGTTTGGTAATAATACAAGTGGTTGTTATGACATAACATATAAAGAATTAAAAGATAAAAGCCTTGTCAAAGATATAAAAGTTGATGGAGCCACTTGTTCCTCTGATGATACTTTTATTAGAGTAAGAAAATCTAATGATCACTATACTTATGAAACATCAATTTATTGTACTGATAAAAATGGTAATGAAGTCTATAATCAGGTTTTAACCAAGATATCATGTGATGGAACTAGTATAGATGAACTTGGTCCAACAATAAAAATATCTCCTAATAGTCATGACTGGACAACAGGAAAAGATGAAAAAGTAACTATCTCAATCAGTGATGACTATGGTATGTTAGAAAATACTAAAATTGAATATACTTGGACTACAACCCCAGATTCTCCAACCGATTTTAAGACATATTCATTTAAAAATAAACGGTATGAAGGAACTACTTCTTCACCATTAAAATATGAAGTTGAACTTCCGCAAAATGCAACTGGAATTTATTATTTAATAGTTCGACCAGCTGACGTAAGAGATGCTAATGGTAACTATCAAACATCAATTGTCCGTTCAAAAGAATTTAAATTAGATAATACTGCTCCAGATACTCCAACCATTATAAATCCCTCAAATGAAGAGTGGACTAATACCGATTTCGCCTTAACTGTTTCTTCAACTGATACAGATTCTGGAATCAATTATTGGAGATATAAATATGATAAAGAATCTTGGGAAAAATATAGTGACTCCAAAACAGATACTTTCACAACTCCAACTTTCACCGATGAACAAGATCGCTACATATATATAAGTGTCTGTGATTTAGTTGGTAATTGTTCAGAAAGTGCTAAAACAAAAATTAGAATTGATAAAGGAAAACCAACCGCCCCAACAGTTGCCTTAGTAAAAAGCGACTGGACCGAAGTATCTAATAATACATGGCATAATTTCGATGTCTATGTATCAGGCTCTACTGATAATACAAAAGCATTTCCTTCATCAACTGATACTGCTAGTGGAATTGCGAAATATCAAATATCAACAGATAATTCCACTTGGGTTGATTGGTCATATAGTGCTACTAGTACAACTTACTATCTTTCTGCAACTGGTACTTATTATCGATATGTTCGTGCTGTTGATGAAGCAGGAAATATTTCCGATGTTACAACCAAAACAATTAAAGTTGATAAAACGCCTCCAACTATCACAGAAATTGATAACCCCACAAATGGAGAAGCCACTATTTCAAGTTTTTCATTAACTTTAACTGGAGAAGATAAAGAATCGGGAATTGCTAAATGGCGTTACAAATATGCTGATTCTAAAGACTGGACTGACTATAAGGATTCAGCCTTAGATACCTTCACCACAACATCTTTTTCTAAATTAAGAAATGAAGATGTCTATATAAGCGCTTGTGATAAAGTAGGGAACTGTTCCGATGCATTAACAACTAGAATTCATATCGTTGACATATGTAGTTCAACTAAAAACGTTTATTTAAGTGACTGGGCTTGGTCAACTTGTACAAAAACATGTGATGGCGGTACTCAGTATCAATACCGTAATTATGAAAAAGTTTCTACTTATGATGAAACACATGTCTGTGAAACAAATCTTACAGAATATGCATCTCAAAATACACAATGTAGTACAACACCATGTTATACTGACGTTAATAAAATCAAGTACGCCGACTGCAAAGCCTACTACATAACAAAATGTAATTCAACTACCTGTGAATATAGTCAAGTAGATGGAACTGCCAAAACCAGTACAATTGACAAGAATAAACTAACAGACTCACTTGGAACAGAATGTTGTAGTGTTGATCATCCGACTGCTTGTAAGAAATATCACTCTTGCCGTACTGGAAATACAACCGTTTATTCATCTTCTACTACATCAAATGCTTATGAAGGAGTAATTTCTAATACTCAAGAAATATACATAATCAAAACAGTAGGCAAACTATACTACATATATGTTCCAGATGGTGGTAAATTTAATAATCCATGGTATGATCATACTGAAAACTTTGGTTATATCTACACTAACTGTGTTAAAGAATGGGGAGAAACTTGTGAAGAAAAAGACTGCCCAGATCCAAAATAAAAGGAAGTGACATATCTTATGAAAAAGAAAGTATATCTAATCATTTTAATAATTATAGCCATTGCTTTAACAGTAGCCGGTCTATTTCTACTTAATGAACCAACAACAGAAGAAAAAACTCTTCCAACACCATCTGATTATTCGCTCACAACGCTTTACAAGACAACAACCTGTTATGCAGAAGATTGTGAAGCAAAATCCGAAGATTCTTACTTAAAAATATCATATAATTATGATTCTAAAATACTACAAGATGCAATTACTAAACTAAATAAAGAAACAGAAGCCTATTATAACCAAGTAATAACCTCAACTGTCGATAATCAAACTTGTCTTAATACTTTTAATAACCATAGTCTTCGAATTTATAATACCTATGATTCTTATACTACTGATGAAATAATATCTATATCCATTCAACGTACCAAAATAAATCTTTGTACTAACGAAACAGAACCATTTCAAGTAACTGCTTATCTTTATGATATAAAAGAAGACAAAATGTTAACCACTAAAGAAGTAATGACTAAACTAAATATTAGTGATGAAGATATTAAAAATGCTATTATGGCAACCAATGCCACTCTTAGTCAATTAGAAAATCTAACTATTGAAACAAACGACACCTATGAAGATCTTGTCATTTACTATGGAACAGACAAGAAACTTTATGTATCATATTTTATCCCAGAAATGAATAGTTACTTTTCTGCGAACATCGGCTAAAGAACAAACCCTGTTAAAAGAGGATACTTTTCTCTTTTTTTTATTTTTTTCTAAAAGTAAATGCAATAATGCCTATTATCAATTTTTAGTATATAATAAAAAGCAAAATCTTAAGAGAGGTAATATGAAAAAAAAAGTACAAGAAATATATATAAATTTAGATGATTCTGGAAAATTAACAGCTAAAAAAAAGAAAAGGATAAATTTATAACTCAATACAAAAGTATAATTAATGATATAAAATGTGACTATTGTGAAAATAAAGAAAATTGTAATCATGTATGTCCTGAAATAAAAAATACAAATATTGAAAATAATAACAAAAGACGATTGATAAAGTTTAAAACAATTTAAATATATTGTGGACGATTACAAATGTTTTGTTAATGGTACAATGTCATTGACACAATATTCCGGAAGATGTTACTAAACCGGTAGATAAAAGATTTAAGGATGAGGTCCAATATATTATAGATTTACCAGAAAAATATTTTAAAGAGGCGGATGAGAAATTAGCCATATTAAAAAGCAAAAGACCATTACCACAAGCAACTTTAAAATCATTAGAAGAATCAAATATATTAAAACAATTTTCTGTTAAAGGTTATGCATTAGACAAAGAAAGACGTAAAAACGGAACGTTTTTAAATGAAAATTATTTTGATGAACTATTACAAGAAATAAGAGAAATTAGAATTAGTGAAAGAAACTTTTATCAAAAAATTACTGATATATATTCAACAAGTTTGGATTACAACGTAGCATCTCCTATAACAAAGGAATTTTTTAAAACAGTACAAAATAAAATGCACTTTGCCGTTCATGGAAATACTGCTCCAGAAATTATTGTAAATTGAGCAAATCATAAAAAACAAATATGGGATTAACTAATTGAAAAAATTATCCTAATGATAAAATAATTGCATCTGATGTCATTGTTGCTAAAAACTATTTAACAAAAGATGAACTTAAAGCATTAGAAAGAATTGTTACAATGTATTTAGATTATGCAGAAGACCAAGCAGAAAGACATATTCCTATGTCTATGGAAGATTGGAAAGGAAAATTAGATGTATTATTGCAATTTAATGAAAGAGAAGTATTAGATAATCCTAGTAAAGTATCTCATAAAGTAGCTGAAAGTTTTACATTGTCTGAATTTGAAAAATATAGAATTATCCAAGATAAACTATTTAAATCTGATTTTGATAAATTTATGATTGAAATGAAAAATGAGGATTTCAACGATTAAAAATATATAGAAAAATTCTGTTCTTAGGTATCATCCTCAGATGGTAATGGAAGAGAAGCGCGATTGCTTATGAATTTTGAAGTAATTAAAAGTTGATATTTACCTGTAATAATAAGAAAAGATATAAGAGTTAAATATTATGAAGTATTAGATAAAGCAATGGTGTTTTATGATTATACTGAGTTTGTTAAATTAGTAGTTGAAGAAGAAGTAAGAATATTAGATCAATATTTAGAGTTGATTGGATAAATAGAAAACAGTTGAAAAATTATATGAAATGTTAAAATATGATGATGAGGTTAAAGTTTCTATATCTATTAAAAGAAAGTTTAAAAAGAGTTCAACTGTATCAGCACAAAATTGTTCATTTAAACATTTTTAAATTATATTCGTTGATTTATAAGAGTTTTAATATATTTTAATTATAAGAGTACATGATATGAGAGTGCCCCAAAAGAAGTAAGTAAAACGGCTTCTTTTAATTAGAAGTTCTAGACAATAAAAAATAAAAATGATAAACTGTAAACAGTAGTATATAGAATAGGAAGTGTGATATGAAACTCAAAAAAAATAAAAAGGGCTTCACCTTAGTAGAACTTCTAGTGGCTATTTCCATTTTAGGAATAATTATAATAATTGCCATGCCCCAAATAAGTAATATTCAAAACCAAAATAAAACAACTAAGTATAAAAAATATGCTGAAACCATGCTGACAAGTGGTAAGTTGTATGTAGATGCTTATACTGAAGATTTGTTTGGAAATAACACTAGTGGTTGTGTTGATATTCCATATACAGATATGAAAGTAAAAAGTCTTCTAAAAGAAATAAAAGTTGATGGTGCAACTTGTGCCTATGATGATACTTATGTCAGAGTAAGAAAATCTAATGATCATTATACTTATGAAGTATCGATTTATTGTACTGATAAAAATGGTAATGTCGTTTATGATGAACGTCTAAATAAAAATGGCTGTGATGGATCAGGTCCAGATGTTGGCGGGCCAACTATCACATTCTCTCCGAATGGTCATAACTGGACAACAGGAAAAAATTTAACTACAACTATTAAAATATATGACTCATATGGAATGTTAGAAAATACCAAAATTAAATATGTTTGGCAAGTAAATGGTAGTGACGTTGGCACTTATGTAACTTATGATTTTCAAAATAAAAGATATGAAGGTACCGATAGTGCCCCTTTAGAATTAGAAGTTCAAGTACCACAGAATGTCTCAGGACAATATTATTTAAAAGTTGTTCCTATCGATGTTAGAGACTCAAATGGTAACTATCAACTTTCTTCATCAACATCTGCTGCTTTTAAACTAGATAATACTAAACCAGAGTGTGCTAGTAACACTGGTTCAACTACATGGACCGCTAGTGATAGAACAATTTCTGTTAACTGTAGCGATAGCCATAGTGGTTGTGCTAAATCAACATATAAAAAGAGTTATACTAGTGGCACAACAATTTCTGATTCCTTAATTATAAGTGACAATGTTGGAAATACCAGAACTTGTACTTATAATGTCTACGTTGATAAAGAAGCCCCTAATGCTCCAACAGATGGTTCAATTGGTACTGTAAGCGGTTCAAGTGTAACCGGAAGTATCAAAACTTCATCAACTTCAACTAGCGATGTCAATAATGGTTCTGGCTTTCAAGAAATAAGATATATTATAAATACCACCGGAATAACCCCATCCAAATCAAGTTTCACATCAACATCAAAATCTTTTACTCGTTCTTGTGGTACGACATATTATGCTTATTCTGTTGCTGTTGACAAAGTAGGAAACATTTCTTCTGTTCACTATTTAGGTTCAACAAGTGATGGTAAAGACAAATATGACGCTACTTGGTCAACATGTACTAAAAAGTGCGATGGTGGTATGCAATATAAATATAACACCTGTGACTTAAAACCTACTTTATCTCAGAAATGTAATACTGTATCATGTTGTTCTTCAACAGAACACTATAGTTGTGGTTCATGGAAATGGTCAAGTTGTACAGCCTCATGTGGAGGAGGTACAAAGTATCAATATAGAAGCTGTAAGTTAAGATCGACATATGATAGTTCTGTTACTTGTACTGGAACAGAGACTGAGTATCAAAATAAAGGAACCAGCTGCGAAACCCAAAGTTGTTGTTCTTCAACATATGAAGGTGATTATGGCTCTTGGGGTTCTTGTAGTGCATCATGTGGCACCGGAACAAAATATCGTGATGTTTACTTATACTCATCATATGATGATAGCTATTGTGGAGTAGCAAGTTACCAAGATAGTACCAGTTGTAATGGTGGAACTTGTGCCCATACTCATTACTATGGAAGTAGTTTCAATAACCCAAGTGGAAATTATATTTGGACAACTCTTTCATATAGTAAATGGTCAAACTGTACACACTCAAAAGATTCTAACGGAAACGGAAATGGAGTTCATACTGTAACCCCATACGTTACCCAAGTTGCTAAAGCAAAATGTACAGTTTCAGGTTGTGACTATGTTCCAGGATTCATTTGGTGTCCAAACAATTATTAGGAGGTAATCTATGAAAAAGAAAAATATAATATTACTAATTACATTCGTTGTCTGCTTTCTAGTTATCTCCGGTATAGCAGTAGTCCTTCTAAGCGAAGAACAAGTTCAAATAATTGAAGAAGAACCAGCTAAAACTGCAAAGAAATCTTTAGTAGATGGCGATATGTCCAATGTTGAAGAAACCTTATCGGCTCAACATATCTATGAAAATTATCGTCTAAAAGCCTTAAGAGTAGCAGAACAAGGATCAGCATACGCCATAATATTTATAATTGATAATATTTCTGAAGAAGTTCAAGCCAATCAACATATTTCACTTAGTTTTCTTGATAGTAATAAAAAACTACTAAACGAAATAACTGTTGAAATACCAGAACTTCAACCAGGTGAAACAAAAACTCTATATCAATATGGCTATAGTTCAAGTATCTATGATGCCTTTGATTACACAGTTTCAAAAGCCAAAGAAGTATCAATTCCAAAGAGTGAGTAATCACTCTTTTTTATGTATTAGGAAAGTGCGTTTCCTTATAAATAATAAAAAATGCAATAC
>CAYXZZ010000030.1:0-17756 GCA_964470055.1 uncultured Mycoplasma sp. | reverse complement strand
CGCTGCTTGTTAATAACCAAGGATGTCCAAATACCTTCTTAGGCAATTCTAATCCTAAAGACCATAAGAAACAAGGCCAATAAATAGAATGAAAACGAATAATATCCTTACCAATTAAATGTAAATCTGCTGGCCAAAGTTTATTAAACTCATCATTTTCATTATCAACATCATATCCAATATTAGTAATATAATTTGTTAATGCATCAAGCCATACATATACAACATGCTTCGAATCAAAGTCCACTGGAATTCCCCATTTTAATGTTGTACGTGAAACACATAAATCTTGTAAACCTGGTTTAATAAAATTATTTAACATTTCATTTTTGCGCGCAACTGGTTGGATAAAATCAGGATGTTCTTCAATATATTTCTCTAATTTTTCTTGATAATTACTTAATTTAAAGAAATAAGCCTCTTCGCTTTGTTCATGAACATCTCTTCCACAATCAGGACATTTACCATCAACTAATTGAGACTCAGTCCAAAAAGATTCACAAGGAGTACAATAAAGACCTTTATACTCTCCCTTATAAATATCTCCCTTGTCATACATCTTCTTAAAAATATGTTGCACAACTTCTTTATGCTTCTTATCAGTAGTTCTAACAAAACGGTCATAACTTGTATTCATTAAATCCCAAATACGTTTAATCTCAGTAGCAACTTCATCTACAAACTCTTGTGGTTCAACACCAGCTGCTGCTGCCTTTTCTTCAATTTTTATACCATGTTCATCAGTACCTGTTTGAAAATATACATCATATCCCTTTAATCTTTTCCATCTCGCAATCGCATCAGCTAAAACAATCTCATAAGTATTACCAATGTGAGGCTTACCAGATGTATAAGCAATTGCTGTTGAAATATAATATTTTTCTGCCATATAAATCACTCCCTTTAATCATATTCAATATCAAAAAAAAATTATTACGACATAAGGACGAGAAAACTCGCGGTACCACCTTATTTCATAATAATTTGATATTACACACTTAAATAGTTAACGCCTATCTACGACTATACCTACATATCGATATAGTAGTTCAGAAGCCATATCTTATAACCTAATTTATTCCTCGCTTTCACCTACCCGAGGTCTCTAAAAATAAACTTTTCGTTACAGACTCTTCATCACAACTTTTCAAAAGTTCTGGACATAATATAACACAAAAACTTTTAATCTTCAACATATTTTCCCAAAAATTGTGCAATCATCCCGCTAATAGTTACATCAAATTCTGAAATATCACTACTAGTAGAAATCATAATAACAGTTCCAACCACATCACCAAAACTAATAATTGGATAAACTATATATGAATACTTATCATCTACCCCATCAACTAATTCTATTGAACTAACACTTTTTTCAACAGTAACACTGCGACTAGAAATAATCCCCTCTATTCTTTCAGATATTTCTTTATTTAAATAGTTCTTCTTTAACTCACCACTACCAGTAATAATCACATCTCGATCAGTAACCAATACAGTTTTCCCAACTAATGAACTAACTACATCAATAATCTTTTTAGATACATCACCTAAATCCGCCACCTTTGAAAATTTCTTCAACACAACCACATCATTATCTACAAATATTTCCAATTCTTCCCCATCTCTAATTCTAAGAGTACGCCTTATTTCCTTCGGAATAACAATTCTTCCTAAATCATCTACTCTTCTCACAACACCAGTTGACTTCATATTATTCCTCACTTTCTCTAAAATTATTATTTCCCGGGAAATAATTTTTATACAAAAAGATTATCAATCAAGATAATCCATACTAAAACAAAAAATTTTATCAACTATTCATAGTTAAAATAATTTACTCTCTATTTATTTTTTCCGCAATCCTATTACCAATTGTTTTTTTTCCTTTAGAAGAATAAAACAATATTCCCCAAAAAATTGGAATTAAAAATAAAATAAGTAATGCGGCCACAAACCTAGGTGTTCTAGGAAAAACATCATAAACCCAATGAAAACCAATCATTAATAAAACAGAACATAATCCTAAAATAATCCAATCAATTACATATCCATCTGCCTTATTTTTTTTCATCTTAATCGACTCCTATCTCAACTAAATAATATCACATAACCATATTATTAATCAACTAAAAAGACCAATCACATGATTGGCCCATAAATTATCTAATTTCAATACGCTTTGATTCAGGCTCTTCTTCTACTTCTTCAATTTTAGGAACTTCAATCTTTAAAATTCCATTCGTAAACTCAGCGTCAATATCCTTTTGGGTAATTTGATCACCTACATAAAAAATTCTTGAACATTCACCATAGAATCTTTCTTGACGAAGATATTTCTCATCATCTCCACTATTGTTTTCCTTAACAACCTTAGCCGCGATTTTTAAATAGCCATTTTCTAATGATAAATCAATATTTTTCTTATCACATCCTGGTAAATCTACTTCAATAACATATTTGTCTTTTTTCTCTTTAATATCAGTTTTCATTAAACTTGATTGCTTTCTTGTAAAGAAATCATCCTCTTTAAAAAAGTCATCAAATAAATCAAATCCACTATTTCTTCTTGGTACTATCATCATATAAATCATCTTCCTTTCCTAATGTGTTATCACTAAAAATGGTAGCACAAATATAACTTAATACCATGTAGCAAGTCTTCTCTTTTCTTACTACATTTTAATATTAACACAGTTTTTAGCACTTGTCAATAAAGAGTGCTAAAAAATTATTTTCTACCACTTATAATATATCCAAAAAAAATTAACCCAAAGTAATATCTAAAATTAACATTACTATAAAACCAAGAATTACACTTATAGAACCAAATGCTGATTTTTCTCCACTATGCATCTCTGGAACTAATTCTTCTATTACCACATAAATCATTGCTCCAGCCGCAAAAGAAAGTAAATATGGAAGTAAAGGTACAATAAAATTAATTAACGCTATAGTAATAAGTGCCGCAATCGGTTCAACTACTCCAGAAAGAACCCCAGATTGAAATGCTTTAAACTTAGAAACACCCTGTCCGCGCATTGGCAATGATATTATAGCCCCTTCTGGAATATTTTGAATCCCAATCCCAACTGCCAATATAATGGCACTTAATAAACTAATTCCTGTATTTCCTGCCAAGAACCCTGCAAAACATACACCTACTGCCATACCTTCCGGAATATTATGCAATGTAACAGAAAACAACAACATATTTATTTTTCGACCTTCACTTTTCTTTTCTAATCTCTCATAAAACTTATCTACAAAAATTAAAAACAAAACACCCAGTAATAATCCAACAACCGCTGGAATCCACTCTATTTTGTATTGTTCTCCAGCCATCTCAATAGATGGAATTATTAACGACCATACACTTGCCGCCAGCATAACTCCAATTGCAAAACCTACTAATACCTTTTGAACCCTAACATTTAAATCTTTCCTCAAAAAGAAGACAAAAAAACTCCCAATACAAGTCCCGATAAATGGAATTAAAATTCCTAATATACAATACATTAACTTCATTCAAACTTCCTCCGCTATTGTATCGTATGTAATTTAAAAATTAATGTCACAAAAAAACTGCCAAAACTGACAGTCATAAAACTATTTATACAAATCTCTATTGTCAACAATAAGTGAATTCTTTTTAAATTTATTCAAAGTAGAAATAACCTCATCAGCATACTTAGAACCAATAGACAAAACAATAGAAGATTCTGCTTTTTGAACAAAAGCAATTGAATATTTATTAAATATAACATTTTTAATAGAATCCCATTTAACAGATACTACTGCTCCATCTGCTTTATTTACTACAATTTCATCATCAGTGATCTCAAAAATCGCAATTCCTTTCATCTCAGAATAAGACTTTAGCCACTTTTTTGTACATACATATCCTTTAATAACACGACATAATAAGAAAAATATTAAAAAGAATACACTCCAGAAAAAGATAACATCTTCATTTAAACCAATGACAGCATACCACGCTATCAATAATATAGAAAGAAATAAACATAAGTTTATATAATGTTTTGATAGTTTTTTTACTTTAGTTTGTGGCTTATTAATAATTTTTTTGGCAAAACTACATATATATAAGATTTCATCATAACAATCTAAATCTCTTTCTTTTACCTCAATCTTCATAAATAACACCTCTAATTGAATTATAACAAAAAAAGATTCACTTTTGAATCTTAATTCTCTTCTTGCTTAAATAATCTTGAATTAGCCAACGTAAATAAATGTCTTTCAGCATGTTCTTTCGCACTATTCGCTAACGTTGTATCTTTTACTAACATCTTAAAATCAACATTTTCTAGTAATTGTCTTTGATAAGCGCCCTTAACAAACTTAACCACTTCATCACAAATTTTTTTACTTATAGAATCATCTATCTCACCAGTAAAGACATCTGCTACATTTTTAATAATCTTCTTCTCAACAGACTCTTGAATTTTATCTTTCATAGCCGTTTTAATTTTTTGATTAATATCAGCAAAGTCCTTCTTATTAAACTTTATAACTTCAGTATCTTTAGAAAAATGTACGTTATCAACAATTTTCTCTAGATCATCTACTCTTATTTTTTTAACATCATCACAACATTTAATAACATCATTTCGATACTCTTCAAGCATATTATCTAACTTCACTGTATCAAGTACAACCTTATTCTTCTTAGCCAAATCTAAATACTTTGACTTTATCGCATCCATAGAGTCAAGTGGTGGTTTTCTAAGTAAAGACATAATATCTTCATTAACTAGTACATCAGTATTATTATGAATTAATTCTAAAATTGCCTTCTTATAATTATCTAAATGTTGTTTTTTAAATTCCTCTAATGTATCTACCATTCTCATCTTCACTCCTAGCATATTAACTTTAACAAGAATCTAAATCATTAGTCAATATTTTTTCCAAATTTGTCATAAATTTTATCTAATAACTCAACCAAATAATATACAGGATGTCTTTCTAACTTAATAATATCAAGAACTATCACTAAATTACTTCCCCTACTAATAAATCTAAACATATTAGTAATATGAAATGCATTCATAAACACTTCCTCAGTATCCATCTTCGATACAACTTCCATTGGAAATACCATCTCAATTGAATTCTTTGTTTGATTAACTTTACTAAGTTTTAATTTAGAAGCAAGTTTTTCAAACCATTCTTCATACATGTAAACAATAATATCTTCACTCAACTTACCAAATCTATCCTCTAATTCGCTTCTTACTTCGTCAAACTTCTCTTTAGAATCAATTTCATTAATTTTTCTATGAATCTCAATCTTTAGTTCATCTTCACTAACATAACTATCATCAATATGCGTAGTAACACTTAAAAGTGGTGGTTTGTCTAATTCATCATCCTCTACTTCTAAAGTAATATTTTTCTTACGTGCAACTTCATCATTTAACATTTTTAAATATAAATCAATTCCTACCGAATCAATAAATCCCGCTTGTTCACTACCTAAAATATCTCCCGCTCCACGAATAGATAAATCACGTGTCGCAATAGAAAAACCACTACCTAATTCAGTAAATTCTTTAATAACATTTAATCTCTTAACAGCCGTTTCAGATAATGATTTAAATGGTTGATACATAAGGTAAGCATATGCAAACTTATCTCCACGTCCAACACGACCTCTAATTTGATATAACTGACTAAGACCAAAATGATCAGCATCCATAATAATAAGTGTATTAACATTAGGAATATCAATTCCAGTCTCAATAATTGTCGTACATACTAATACATCATACTCATGATTAGTAAAGTCCATAATAACACTTTCAAGTTCATTCTTTGTCATTTGTCCATGCGCAATCGCTATTCTCGCATCAGGTACTAAATTTTGAATTCTAGCTCTTGTCTCCTCAATTGATTGAACACGATTATAAAGAATAAACGTTTGTCCATTACGTGATAATTCCTTATAAATAGCATCCTTTAATATTTGCTTATTCTCTTCAACAACATAAGTTTGTACTGGATATCTATTCATTGGTGGAGTTTCAATTAACGATAAACTTCTAATTCCAACAAGTGACATTTGAAGTGTTCTAGGAATTGGTGTTGCCGTAAGCGTAAGTACATCAACATTAGACTTATATTGCTTAATCTTCTCCTTATGTGCAACCCCAAATCTTTGCTCTTCATCAATTATAAGTAACCCTAAATCCTTAAGTCTAACATCATCACTAAGTAATCTATGAGTTCCAAATACCATATCAATAGTTCCGTCTTTTAATCCATCAAGTATACGTTTTACCTCTTTTGGAGTCGTAAATCTATTTAATAACCCAATAGATACTGGGAAATTTTTAAATCTAACCTTGGCATTTTCATAATGTTGGTTAGAAAGAATCGTTGTTGGGCAAAGAAATAACACCTGTTTAGAATCAAGTATCGCTTTAAATGCCGCAACAAAAGCAACTTCAGTCTTACCAAAACCAACATCTCCGCATAAAAGTCTATCCATTGGTACAGGACATTCCATATCCGCTTTAATTTGATTAATTGCTTGTACTTGATCTCTTGTTAACTCATAAGGGAAATTTTGTTCAAAGTCCTCTGACATATCACAATCAGGTGAAAAAGCAAATCCTTTTCTCGACTCTCTTTCTGCATATAAAGCAAGTAATTTATCAGCCATATCATTAACCTTGCTCTTAACTCTTGCCTTAGTCTTATTCCATTCATTTCCACCTAACTTATTAATTTTAGGAGCTACTCCCTCTTTACCAGAATACTTAGAAAGTAAATCAATCTTTTCAACAGGTATATACATCTTATCTGTTCCCTGATATAAAACCTCTAAATAATCCTTTGTAATTCCATTAAGTGTAAGCGTTTTAATACCATTATAAACACCAATACCATGAACATTATGAACTACATAGTCTCCTACACTCAACTTATTAACATCTTTAATTCCTACTGAATACTTAAATTTAGTTTTATATTTCTTCTTATTTTCAGTATTAAGAAATAGCTCCTTAGCTGATAAAACAACCAAATCATTATAAATAAATCCTTGATTAACTTCCCTCTCAACTAAATTAACCATTCCAAGTTTTATATCATCAAAAGAACTTTCCACAACCTTCATATTAAGTATTTTCACAATGCTTCTAAGTTGATGTCTCTTTAAACATATAAGTACCGTCTTCTTATCATCAATTTCTTTCCGAATAAAACTATTAATATTCCCAACATTCTCCGCAAAATTGTTAATCGTTCTAACACCAAAGTTTTCTAAACTAACAATATTCTTATTATTAACCACATTATTAATAGTCATATAATAAATAGGAAAATGGGCATCAATATCAGTTAGATTAAACATATAATCTCCTGAAAAATCAACATCCTTAGTTTCCTTATATGTTGTAACTTCCTCCATTATGTGAGTAAAACTAAATTCTAACTGCTCATAATCTTTAAATATAGTAATAACTTCTCCCAAATAATCACTAATTGATTCAACTTTACCAAACTCAGGTAAATATTTTTGTTTACCAAACTTTTCTTCAGGAACATCTTCTTCAGTAATAAATTCAAAATAAGGCTTAATTAACATTTTCTTAAGACTCTCCAAAGACTTTTGTGATTCTGGATCAAACACTCTAATTGAATCAATTTCATCATCAAAAAATTCAATACGAACAGGATTTTCCTCATCAACAGGAAAAACGTCGATTATAAATCCACGTACACCAAATTCACCAGTCTTTGTAACCATAGTATCTCGACTATACCCACTCGCAACTAGTTTTTCAACTAACTTCTGTGGACTAATAACATTACCTACCTTTAATTCTAAAACAAAATTTTCATAAGTCTTTCTTGTAGGTAAAAATCTCAAATACCCCATTAAATTCGTAATAACAATCAATGGCTTATCCATAAGAATTTCATTAATAGTCTCTAATCTCATAATTTGAAGATCAGGACTAATCGCCAATGCTTCACTTGTAAGAAAATCATCCATTGGAAATAAACAACAATTATCAGTATAAGTTTTTAACGAAGAGTACAATTGATTTGCTTCATACAAAGTATTAACTACAACCAATACATTTTTACTATATTTTTCAAGCAAATTATTCAAATAGACACAAAAAAACTCATCGGTAAGACCCACTATACCCATGCTTTTTTTTATATCTACAGAAATAAACCTATCAAATAACCCCATCTGTATCACCTATTCTTACTATTATGTTTACTCATTAAATCTCCAAAAGGCATAACAAAATAATCATCAAGAACATCAACTAAAGTATCAAATAATCCCTCAAACATCTTAGTATCTTCTTTTGAAAATTTCCCAAGTACATAATCTTTAGTATCTACATTATTATCCTTAGAAATACCAATCTTTAATCTTTTATATTCAGGAGTTCCAAGACACTTTTCAATATCTCTTAGACCATTATGTCCTCCACAAGAACCCCTACTCTTTAATTTATAATTCCCTGCTAATAAATCCAAATCATCAGAAATGACTAAAATATCATCAACAGAAATTTTATAAAAATTAACAAACTGATTAACAACAACACCAGATAAATTCATATAAGACTGTGGTTTTAAAAATATAACCTTCTCACCTTTAATATTAACTTCTAAATATTTTCCGTTAAACTTACTCTTCCAACTATCATTAATACCCTTTTTTAAAATATAATTATCCACAACCATGAAACCTACATTATGACGTGTATTTTCATATTCTTTCCCGGGATTTCCTAGTCCAACTATTAATTTCATTTTATCACTTCCCTGTATGATATTCCTTATAAATAACTGATTTCGCAACTTCTCTTTCTTTCGCTACCAACTTAATAGCATCTTTCTCGTCCATTCCATCTTCAACATATAATTTAACATGTTCAACAATAGACATATGAGAATAATCAACTACATCATGATTTCCTTCAACTACTAAAACAAATTCACCTTTTAAAGAATCAGCAACATCTATTAAATTACTAATCTTATCTCTTAATACTTCCTCATGAATTTTAGAAATTTCACGACTAATCGTAATATTGCGATCACCAAATACCTCAAGCATTGCCTCCAAAGTATCCTTTAATCTATGAGGAGCCTCATAAAAAATCATTGTATATTTTAAACATTTTAAAGATTGAAGTTCTTTTCTCTTCTTAGATTCTTTAGCATTCAAAAAACCATAAAACAAAAATGGAGACGGATCAATTCCTGCCATAATAAGTGCCGGAACAAATGCAGTTGCTCCAGGTAAACTAACAACATTATAACCACATCTAATTACTTCTTTCACAACAATATATCCTGGATCGCTGATAATAGGAGTTCCTTGATCTGTTACAAGTCCAATATTTAGTCCATTCTTTAACTCAGAAACAACATAATCCCTAACCTTTTCTTCATTAAATTCATGACAACTTACAAGTCTTTTCTTTATATTATATTTACTAAGTAATTTACCTGTTTCACGTGTATCTTCACACAAAATAAAATCAACAGATTCTAAAGTTTTCAATGCCCTAACAGTAATATCATCTAAATTCCCAATAGGAGTTGGAATTAAATATAAACTAGCACTATCATCATAACTCTTTTGGCTCATTTTCTCACCTCTACTTGCAACTTAGCATAACCATTTGTCATACTGCCATCTTCATTATACATAACAATCGGATTTTCTATTTTTAATCCTTCTTTTCCATTCTTTTGTCCCTCAACAAGTACTAAAGTTGAACCCTTAGTAATATTTTCATAAACAAACTGAACTCTTTTAGGTTCGATGTGATTCTTTCTAAATTCAAGTAAAATCTCCATCAATCTCTCAGGTCTATGTACTATAGCAAAATTTCCATTATTTTTCAAGAGCTTTCTAGCAACAATCAACAACTCACTTAAATTAATTTCCACTTCATGTCGAGCAATCATCTTCTCATAACTCTCATTAAAATAATTCTTATCATTAACTTTAAAATAAGGTGGATTACAAGTAACTAAATCAAAACTTTCAAAATATTCACTATTAGAAAAAACTTTCATATTTTGATTAATTATCTTTATTTGGTCATCAAGCTTATTATATTCAATAGACTTTTTCGCCATAGCAGCAAGCCTCTCCTGTATCTCGACCCCAATAATTTTCTTATCAGTTCTCAATGACATAATTAATGGAATAACACCATTTCCACAACCTAAATCAACTATACTCTTATCTCTAAGACGTATAGTCACAAAATTAGCAAGCATTACACTATCTAAAGAAAAAGAAAAACAATCATTATCCTGATAAATTTTTCTATTTTTATAACCTAATATATCATTTAGAACTTCCATTTTTCATATCATCCTTCGAAAATTCAACAATACCTTTTTCTTTCAAATCAACAGAATAAGTCTTTTTAAATACATCAACAGATACAACTTTTCCCATACCCATAGGAGTATCCGCAACCATTCCTATTTTTGGAAGGTCTTTCTTTAATTCGGTATAAACATCATTTTCATAATCCAAACAGCACAATAATCTTCCACAAACTCCATTAATCTTAGATGGATTTAATGCTAAAAACTGATTTTTAGCCATATTTATTGAAACACTATTAAAATCTGTTAAAAAAGAATTACAACATAAAAATAATCCACAAGGCCCTAATCCACCAATTTTCTTCGATTTATCTCTAACACCAATCTGTCTTAACTCAATTCTAGTCTTATACTTTTGCGCCAACTTTTTTGCTAATTCCCTAAAATCAACTCTATTTTCAGCCAAAAATGAAAACACTAGCTGAGATCTATCCAAACTATAATATGCTTCTACAAACTTCATATCCAAATTTAAATCTTTACTAATCTTCTTAGCATCATTTAAAGCCTTTTCCATACTTTTAGAATTTTCTTCAAAAGCACTTTTATCCTCTTCAGTTGCAATTCTAACTACTTTAGATAACGGTAAATCTAAGTTTTCTTCTTTTTCTTTATATATATCTTTACAAACTTCACCAAGTTGTAATCCATTTTCTGTTTCAAAAACAACCAAATCTCCCTTAATTAGTTCAATTAAATTAGGAGAAACATAATATATACCTTTAGTTACCTTAAGCCTAACCACTACTACATCTATCATAAAACTAACCTCCTATTAACTTGGCAAATAAGCAATCTAACCACAACTTATAATTAACATTATAATCAAGCTTCTGCACTTCTTCTTCTATTATCGCAATATAACTAGTTATTTTATCAGTATCTATTTTTGAAAGTATTTTTACTATTTCTTCATTACAAGAAAATTCATTATTATTTGAAACATAATTTAAATAATTAATAAATACTATTTCCACTTCATTAAGTATCTCTTTAGCAATCATCTTATCAGGTAATATATCATTATAAATTGTATTATAGTTAATAAATAAATCGTTTCTTCGAATTATAAAACTAATAAAATCAATTATATTATCACTAATCTCAATGACACCTGAATTGTCTTTCAAAGATAAAATTTGACATCTAGATAATATTGTTTCAATAACTTTATATCTATTAATTGTCACTAATATAGCAATAATATCATCTTCTGGTTCTTCCAAAAATTTTAAAATTGTATTAGCTGAAGAATCATTCAATTTATCTGCTTCTTTAATTATATATATTTTTTTATTATCAAGTAATGATTTATTTCGAAATTCTTCCTGTAATGCCGTTAACTGCTTCTTCTTAATAAGATTTCCATCAGGCTCAACTATTTTTAAATCAACATAAGTGTTACTATCTATCTGACTACAAATATTACAGTCAATACAATTACCAACATTTATTTTTTTATCTCTTTTCTGACAAAGAATTAATTTAACAAAATCTAAAACACAATGAAAATCCTTTTCATAATCATCAATTTCAATCATATATGCGTGAGAAATCTTATTAAAATCAACTATATTTTTTATCAAACTATAATATCTTTTTTTAGCAGCAGTTAACTCCATACAAATCACCTCACAACACTAATATTTTAAACAATAAAAGTGCCAAAATCGAAGGAATTCCAAGTACAGTAACAAATCCAATAGTAAATATATTAATAGGAATAATCATATTAAAATTTACCGCAATTAAATTATATCCATACAACAAAAACATTCCAACAATAATTCTTTTTACTAATTTAATAATTAATTTCATTCCATCATCTCCTTTATTAAGAGATATGAAAAATAATTACAATTATTCTATTTCTTTTCTATCATTCAAAGCCCTTTCCAACGTCAAACTATCAACATATTCCATATCGGCACCAATCGGTACACCACTAGCAAGACGCGTTGTTTTAACATCTAATCCATCTAAAATACGCTTAATATATAACGACGTTGTTTCACCTTCAATGCTTGGCTTAAATGCAAAAATTATTTCTTTAAATTTTTCCACAGTAATTCTATCAATTAATTTATCCAAACCAATATCTTCAGGATTAATTCCCTCCAATGGCGATATAAGACCCTCTAATACATGATATTTTCCATGAAACATACCAAGTTTTTCAAATAAAAACACATTTTTAGTATCCTCAACAACACAAAGAACTTGATTATCCCTAGTCTCATCTTTGCAAACAAAACACATATCATTTTCAGTCAATGTATTACATATTTCACACTTATGAATATTCTTCTTAACATCAATAAGACTTTCAGCAAAGAATTCAGTTTGTTCTTCTTCTAATTCTAAAACAGAAAAAGCCAGTCTTTCGGCTGTTTTTTCTCCAATTCCTGGTAAAAATTTAAAAGATTCTATCAAACTCTTAATACTATCAGGATACATATCTAATTCCTAAAATAAACCTGGAATATTTCCAAATTTTCCCATTTTGCTATCTAAAGTTTCATCAACTTTATCATTTGCTTGATTAATTGCTACCATAATCATATCTTGTAACATCTCAATATCGTCCACTTCTAAACCATCCTTAGCATTAATCTCTACCTTAACAACTTCTTTAGTACCCATTACGGTAACTTTTACTAAAGAACTTTCTCCAGTAAACTCAGTTTTATCAACTTCTTCCTTTATTTTCATCATATCTTTTTGCAAAGCCTGTGCTTGCTTCATCATAGCTTGTATATTCATATTTAAATTCTCCTTTTACATATTTTTTTAACTAATTTCTACAATGTCACCAAAAAGTTCCACTGCACTATTAATTATTATATCATTTTTTACTATTTCTTCATAGATTTCTTGTGGTTCTTCTATCGCTTGATACTGATTCCCCTCTTTTATGCATTTAATATAACGACTTTTCTCACTTTCCCATTCATTATCAGTGATAATAGCCAAATTCTTATTCGAATTAGTTATTTTATTATATACATATGTAATTTTTTCCAAATCAATTAGATTTTGTTTAACAATTGAATCATACTCATAACTAATAATAATGCTTTCTTCACTAGCCGCTCTAATTTTAGCATCCAACAAATTACACACAATATATCCAATTTCCTGATCAAAAGTAAAATCATTTAACAATTTCATATTTTCTATTTCTTTATTTAAAATTTGTTTATTAGCAAGAGCTAAAGTATTATTAACTCTAACCTTCATTATTTCATCAATATTTCTCACAATTTTAGAATTTTCTCCATGAACATCATCAGAATCATTCTGAATACCTTCTTCAACAAAATTATTATGATAACTACTATTAATTATATCCTCAAAAATTTCCCCGTCCTCATTAGAAAATTCCTTATCAAAATCATATTCTTCTTCATCAGATTCAGTATTTTCAGAACTAACTTTACTTTTAACAACGTTGTCAGAACCATCTAGAACATTCACAGACATAGTCATAGAATTATTTTCCACTTCTTTAACAGGTATAACAGGTTTCTCAATTATTTCCCGGGAAATATTTTTTTCTCCAAAGACATCTTTTATATATTTTATTAATAACATTTCTATATATATTTTAGGATTTCCGCTTTTTTTGATATCGAACATTTTTTCGTTAATTATATTAATCAATAATAACATATTTTCAATAGAGTAATTACAATTTGAGTTTTCCACATAGTAATTAACCACGTTATTACGTAAAAAATACATCAATTGAGTCATTATTTGAATCAAATTCTTACCATCACTATTAAAAGTGTTTAAAAGAGATAATACATTAGATAAATCCCCATTAAAAATATTATCGCAAAATTCACTGAGCACTTTTTTAGTAATCATCCCATTTAATTCAGCAAAATCATCAACAGTAATTTTTTCTTTTGTATAAGAAGTCAGTTTATCTAAAGCACCTAAGGCATCACGCATTCCACCATCTGATGACATAGCAATTTCAATCAAAACATCATCATCAATTTCAATATTTTCACTTTCACAAACCGTCTTTAACCTGTCAACAATCATGTCATCTGATATTCTTTTAAAAGAAAAACATTGACATCTAGAAATAATTGTTTCCGGAACTTTTTGAGGATCAGTTGTAGCAAGAATAAAAATTGCATGTTCTGGCGGTTCCTCTAATGTTTTTAATAGTGCATTAAATGCTCCCATAGACAACATATGAACCTCATCTATAATGTAAACTTTATATTTTAATTCTGCTGGAACTAAAGAAATCTTATTTTTTAATTCTCTAATTTCATCAACACCATTATTAGAAGCAGCGTCAATTTCAATAATATCAACACACTCTTTTTCAAAAGAATGAAGACAATTTTTACATTTTCCACAAGCATTTCCATCAACAGGCACCAAACAGTTGATAGCTCTTGCAAAAATTTTAGAAGCAGTTGTCTTTCCTACCCCACGAGGACCAAAAAACATATATGCATGGCTAAAAGATTTATTTTTTACCGAATTTTGCAATGTTTTTACAATTGTATTTTGACCAACAACACTTTCAAATCCTTGAGGTCTATATTTTCTATATAAAGCACGATACATAATATTCCTCCTAATCCCCTATATTATAACATAAAGAAAAAAACATTATTACTTTTTTCTTCGACCAGCAAAGAATTTTTGCAATAATGTCTCACTTTTTTCCACAGCCAAATTATTAACAAAATTTACAGAAGGATTAACTTTGTCACATTCAAAAATTTTACTAATTAAAATATTGTTATTATCATCTTTATTTTGAAGCGCAGAATATACATTTTTAATTCTAGCCTGTTTTATAGCGCTAGCACACATTGGACATGGTTCTAACGTAACATAAATATCACAATCTTCGAGTCTCCAATTTTTTAACAATTTAGAAGCTTTTCTTATTACTAAAAGCTCTGCATGACAAAGACAACAATGCATTTTTTCCTTTTTATTATACGATTTTGCTAGAATTTTACCATTTTTAACAATAACAGCTCCAACAGGTACTTCACCATGTCGATAGGCTTTTTCTGCTTCTCTAAAAGCATATTCCATATATTCTAAATTCATATACTCACTCCAATAAAAAAGTGCACATGGAAGGAGGGTCTTAAGGCTGCTATCTTCCGATCCTGACCTAGTTCGAGCACTTCCATTGCACGATATATATTTTAATATAAGATTATTTTTTTGTAAACAACTTTTATAGTTTCACGTGAAACATTTTTCTTCTAACAAATTGAACTAATCTAATTTTAGACATAAAACATATTAAAATAGTGGAAATTTTAAATTTATAACTAATTATTCAAAAAAACTGTGGATAAAATGTTTCACGTGGAACATAAATGTCTTTTTAGAAAATTTAAAAAGTAGATTATATATAAGCACATAAATCCTGCTTTTTAATAAAATTCTAGACTTTTTGTGGAAAAACGTTCCATGTGAAATATAAGAAAAATAAAAAAATTCACAATTTTTGTGGACAAATTTATTACATAAAAACAAATATATTCAAAAATAAGTTCAATTCTTATAATAAAATTTTCAAAAAAAAATATTATTTCAAATTAAACAAAAATAACTTTTCCACTTTTTCTGTGGATAAAATGTTTCACGTGGAACATATAAAAGTAAAAAAATATAAACATAACTAAATGTTTTTTAATGATAGTGATAAATAATTTAAAGTTGATTTTAAGCAATTTAACTTATCAGTACACCATAAAAAAATAAATAAATCGCTTTAAATTAACATCAACGTCAAATTTGACATTTTTCTGAATAAAAATAACTAAAAAATATTGACTAATACAAAAAAGTGCAAATAATCCCTTTTTTTACTAAAAATTATTTCCCGGGAAATATTTTGGGAAATAATCAGTTATATTATTGCTCAATAAATTCAAATATTGTCTCTTTAAATTTATTATGACTATTATCTTTTTTTGAATTTCACGCAAAAAATTTTTTTTCCACAGGGTGTAACTTTACATAAAACAATAAAAATATACACAAATTTGTCAAAAGAACACAAAAAAAAGGATGAGAAATCATCCTTTATAAAATCTATTTCTGAACCTGAATTACAGTTTCATCTTCTGCACCAACAATTGTTTCATTAGAATTTTCATCATTACCAGAATCAGTATCCTCTTCCTTCGCTACAATAGCCACAGTAGATACAGTTTGTTCATCTTTTAAATTAATTAATCTAACTCCTTGAGTTGCACGCTTTAATGTAGAAATTTGTTCTCCTGGCATCTTCATGATTATTCCACTGTTTGTAACAACAATTACATCATAATCATTTCCTTCATCTACACATTTAAGTGCAGCCATCATACCATTCTTTTCAGTAACATTAAATGCTCTTACACCCTTACTACCTCTATGAGTTAATCTATATTCATCAATAACCGTTTTCTTTCCATAACCCTTTTCAGTAACAATAAGGATATATTGTCCAGGATTTACAACTTCTGCACCAACTACAGTGGCACCTTCAAGTTCAATTCCCTTAACTCCTGAACTACTTCTACCCATTGAACGAATTTCATTTTCATCAAATCTAACCATACGACCATTGCTTGCTCCGATCACAATTTCATTTTTTCCACAAGTCTTTCTTACTGAAATTAACTCATCATCTTCCTTTAAAACTATTGCAATCTTACCACCTTTTCGAATATTATCAAATTCACTTATTTCAGTACGTTTAACAATACCACCCTTAGTAGCAAACATAAAATATTTAGTAACATCATCGTTAGCATCTAATTCAACTATCGAACTAATGTTCTCATCTTTTTCTAATGGTAATAAGTTAATTATTGGTAATCCCTTAGATTGTCTAGCAAATTCAGGAACCTCATAACCTTTCATACGATATACCCTACCTCTATTAGAGAAGAATAATAGGTAATCATGAGTCTTCATTGAAATCATATGTTCTACAAAATCATCTTCATTTGTAGACATACCTTTTACTCCAACTCCTCCTCTATTTTGAGTACGATATGTATCAGTTCTTAATCTCTTAATATAACCATTCTTAGTTAAAGTAATAATTACATCCTCTTCAGGAATTAAAGACTCATCTTCAATGTATTCTATAGCAGTCATATCAATATTAGTACGTCTTTCATCACCATATTTATCTTTAATTTCTAATAACTCAGTTTTAATTACTTCTAAAATCTTCTGATCACTGGCTAAAATACCACGTAACTCGTCAATTAATTTAAGTAAGTAATTTAACTCATTCTCAATCTTTTCAAGCTCTAAGCCCGTTAAACGACGTAATTTCATTTCTAGAA
>CAYXZZ010000029.1:0-18457 GCA_964470055.1 uncultured Mycoplasma sp. | reverse complement strand
CCTTATTATATGAGAGGTTTAAAAGAATATGAAAATGATAAAATGTTTTTAATTGATACTATCGGTCATGAACAAGATTTATATGAAAAAATGTGTGAAGAATTACTAGACTTTGAAATAGAAGAAAATAATTAAAAAAATAAAACATCCTATAAAAATAATTGATTTATTAAATACAGGATGTTTTTTATATGCTTAAATATCTTATAAAATAAGGGAATAATCGATGCTGTTGTGCAAACATCTTATCCTGCTTTTGTAGAATTAGTAAAAATTAAAGATATTTAGATGATTAAATAAATATACTATTAAAATATGATTTGACAACAAATAATTAATAAGCTAGCATCGTCTTGAAAGGAGATGGTGTTTATGAAATTAAGAATAATAATTTATAAAGAGGTGAATGCCTATAAGTAATACTAAATTAATGTGTAATGTGATATTTACACTTTAGTATTACTAAAATTAATAGTTTATCCATAAATTTAAGTGAGGTGCTTAATTATGGATAAGTACAAAATAAATTTTATTTTTAATAAAGAAAAAGATATAAATGATGTCTTAATAAAAGTTTTAAATAAAGAATTGAAAAAATTTATTCAGATGATTTGTAAAAATGATAAAAGAGAGGTAACATCATCATGTACTTATTTATCTCTAGAAGGAGGTAAGAATTGTTAGGGAGTATAAATAAGATATATAATGTTGGTATTTATATAAGATTATCTCGTGAAGATGATGATAAAGTATATGAGAGTGAAAGTATTACAAATCAAAAGAGTTTATTACTTCAATATGTAAAAGAAAATAATTTAAGAGTTTATGATATTTATATTGATGATGGATATAGTGGAACTAATTTTGATAGACCAGATTTCAATAGGTTGTTAAATGATATTGAATTAGGTAGAGTTAATATGGTTATTACTAAAGATATGTCAAGATTAGGAAGAGATTACATTGGTACTGGTAATTTAATAGAAAAATATTTTCCAGAACATAATGTTAGATATATTGCAGTAACTGATAATATTGATACATTTTTAGATAATTCTAATAATGATATCGCACCATTTAAAGCAATTATGAATGATATGTATGCTAAAGATATTTCTAAAAAAATTAAATCAAGTTTAAGAGCAAAACAAAAAGAAGGTAAGTTTGTTGGTGGTAGAACTCCATTTGGGTATAATCAAGATCCGAATGATAAAAATCATTTAGTAGTAAATAAAGAACAATCACTAATTGTAAAAAGAATATTTAATATGTGTTTAGAAGGATTATCATTTTTTAAAATAGCAAAACAATTAACTAGCGAAGGAGTAAAAACACCAGCACAATATTATAGTTTTGAATGGAAAAATAATTATAATTTAAAATATGGAGAGTGGCATTCTAAAACAATAAGAGATATTTTAACTAATCAAATGTATATAGGTGATATGGTACAAAATAGAAGAAGTAAAGTTAATTATAAAGTTAAAAAAGTTATTAGAAATAACCCAAAAGATTATATAATTGTAGAAAATACTCATGAACCTATTATTGCTAAAGATACTTTTTATGAAGTACAGAAAAGAATACCTAAAAATGTGGGAAGAAATGAAAAAAAAGAAAATTATTTATTAGATGGACTTTTATATTGTGGTGATTGTGGTCATAGGATATCAATACAATCAAGAAGAAAAAAAGATAATAGATGTTATACTATTTGTAATTATTATCGAACTTATATGAAACAAAGACTTTGTACAACTCATTCTAATAATTATGATGAATTAGAGAAAGTAATAATCAATTCATTAACAAATATGTGTTTAAGTTATATTAATAAAGATAAAGTTAAAAATAATGTATTAAATAATCTAACCGAAGATAATAAGTTAAATAATAAAAAAGAGTTAAAAACACTAATTAACGAGATTAAACAAATAAATGATAATCTAGATATTATTTATATTGATAAATTAAATCAAAAAATAACTGAAGAACAATTTGAAAGAGTAAAAGTCAAGTTGGAAAATGAATTAAATATTAAAGAAAAAAGATACAATGAGTTGAATAATGATATTAATGACACTATAAATGAAGAATCTAAAAATAAAATGATTAATGAATATATTGATAAATTTTTATCTATGAAAGAACCAAGCAGGGAGATGATAATTAATTTAATTGATAAAATTGAAATATTTGAGGATAAAACTATAAATATTATAGTTAGTTTTAATAATTTATTTTAGAATCATGATATAATTATCGTGGTTGTGGTTTTATGGGAATAATTAAAAGTTTTATAGAAGGAATTATAAATATATATTCAAATAATCCAAAGTTGTTATTACAAGCCATTATTTTAATAACATTATGTGTGTTATTGAAAATATATTATCCAAAATTTAGAGGGTTTATGGGTGAATTTTGGGTAAAGTTAGAACTTGATAAATTACCTAAAGATAAATATATTGTCTTCAATGATATTATGATAAAAGATGAAAAAGGTACTCATCAAATTGATCATTTAGTTTTATCAGAATTTGGTATTTTTGTTATAGAAATGAAAAACTATTATGGGTTAATTAAAGGAAAAGAGTTTGATAATAAATGGTGTCAATATTTAGGGAAAAATAAAAGTTATTTTGTAAATCCTATTCATCAAAATTATGGACATATAAAATCATTATCAGATTTACTTAAGTTGGATGATAAGTATTTGGTATCTATTATATGTTTTTCTAATCAAGCAAAGCTTGATGTCAAAAGTAGTAGTATAGTTACACAAGTTGATTACTTAAAAAGTGAAATTTTGAAATATAAAGAATTACCTGTTAATCATGATATAAAAGAATTATCAAATATTATTATATCTAATAATATTGAAGATAAAGTTTTAAGAAAAAAACATGCGGAAGATATTCGTATTAAAATTAATAATTCTAGAGAATTAGAAAAAAATATGATATGTCCAAAATGTGGTAATAAATTAATAGAACGAAATGGTAAATACGGAAAATTTATTGGATGTTCAAGTTATCCAAAATGTAAATACATTAAGAAATAAAAAATCTATCAAAAAAGGGCAAGGACATACATGTCCAATTCATACTAGAGTAATTAACCATCATATTTTTAGACATACTTATAGACCAGTATATACTTGTAGTGAAGAAAATACTGTAAGTAATGTTCAATGTGGTTCTTGTTGTCAGTTTAGATAAAGGCTAGGAAACTAGTCTTTTTCTTTGAATTGTTTAATATAATATTGTAATAAATAAAATTTATAATTAAATAATTTTATAGTGAAAAATTTTTTTCTATATGTTATTCTTTTTATAGGGATTATAGTTTTATGATTCTGTTATTATGTTTTATGAGGAGGAAAAAATGAGTAAAAGAAGCGTGGAAAGTAATTTTGATTTTGCTGAGTTAAAAAATCAAGTAGATCAAATAAAAAAAGCAAGTGAAGATACTAAAAAACAACCGGATAGTAACACTTTGGAAGTTAAAAAACAATCTTTGGGACAAAAAGTTCTTGGTATAATTGTTTTGTTAGCAGTAGTTGTTGGTGTTATATTTGTGTTGTTATCTAGTTTAGATACTTTGTTTTTACCTAAAAATTCAATAACGGTAGTTGTTAGTGATCAAGAGGGAAATGTTGTTGAAGGATTAAAACTAACACTTCAATCTGATGAGGCGTTTTATGAGATTGAATATATTGACAATGCAGAGCATACTGTTTTGGATGCCGAAACTGGAGATTATATATTGAGTTTTAATGAAATTCCGGATGGTTATACATGTTCTGAAACTTTTGATAATTTTTCTTTAGATACTGACGGAAAAATAAAACTAGAATATGAATGTCAAAAAAATGATTAATCATGAAATAAAATTTTAATGAAGTATTATTTAATTAGGGATTGGGAAACTAATCTTTAATTTTTTAATGTTATAATTTTTTAGAGGGTGCGCCGGTTCGGTGCTTAATATATAGTTGGTGGAAACCCAACATGGTAATCTCTAGAAAAGAGCCATTAGTTAGCCCTGGATCGATAAGGCTTAAGCGTAGGTAAACAAGAATACGGCCCATAATGAGAAATCGTGAATCAATTCAGCCTCGTCAAATATAAATAGTGGTAGTCGATGTGTTTCTCTATACCGCAGACGACAATAGCAATATCGTTAAAGCGAGATGTTGTGAAAGTGCCACCGTTGTCAATATTGTATGGCGAATATATCAGTGTTATATTAAGCATACCTGGGAGAACTCATAAGTTCTTCAAAATCGGAGATTTAAAACATTGAAGTGAAGAAGTATGTCAAAGCAATTATTTGTAATCTGAGTTAGGCAAAAGATTTATGAGTAGTCGGACTAGTTCATAGTAGCGATGAAGCGAGTAATGATTGCGGAGCAAAGGGCTAGCATATAGTCGTTTCTTTAGGGACACATGTAATCACTAGAGGAATTTTAGAAACATGGAAACAAAACGAAAAGATATAAAATACCAAATGCAACAAGGTTATAAACTACAAACAATAATGCATTATGTAAATAAAGAAACACTAATAAAACAACATGATAAGCAACAGACTGAAAAAGTCGGTGGTGTAGATGGTGGCACAAAAGAAGAGTTTAATTTTCTAGGGGTGATTTCAAATGGAAAGACTCTTAATGGAAAATATAGGCCAAATATAAAAAGAAATAGAAAGAAACTTAAACAGAAGTTTGAAGTCATAAAGAAGAGGCTGCATGAAAATATGCACGAACCGATACTTGAAGTTGGACTAAGTATAAGAAAGAAAATAATAGGACATTATGCTTATTATGGAGTAAATGGAAATTATTCAAGTTTAATAAAATATTATAAATATTTAAAATATGTATTATACTTTAAGAGAACGAGGACAAAAGAACAAGATAAAACATTTAGATTATGTAAGAATATAGAATTACTTAGAAATTCCAATGTCTAAGATAGATGTTAATATTTTTAAATAAATATTATATGAAGAGCTGTATGCGGGAAATCTGCACCGGTTCTGTGAGGGGTGACAGACTTCCTCTCACTAGTGAAAGAAAGGGAGGTGTAGTCGAGTCGTCTACTCGACCAATATTAAGATGATTCATGAAATGAGATTACATGCTGAGCCATTTAAATTAATTAAGGCAGGAACAAAAACAATTGAATTAAGGTTATATGATGAGAAAAGACAAGAAATTCAAGTGGGTGATAAAATTGAATTTACTAGTCGTGCTACAGGAGAAAAGCAATTAACTAGAGTTATTGCAATGCATATTTATAGTAATTTTGCTGATTTATATCGTGATTATGATAAAGTTTCTTTAGGATATTGCAAAGATGAAGAGGCAAGCGCTGAAGACATGGAGCAGTATTATTCGAAAGAAGAACAAGAAAAATATGGTGTGGTTGGGATTGAGATAGAACTTTTGTAGATGTAAAGATGGTGCGTAAATAAAAGTGTCTAATTGTGTAAGGTTTGTTGATTATTTTTAGAGGGTGATTTATTCTAATAATAGGGAGTGTGATACGAATGATTTATCCTTCTATCGACAAATTACTTAATATAGTTGATTCTAAATATGAATTGGTACATATATCGGCTAGAAGAAGTAAACAAATAGCAAAAGATGGATATTTACAAATGCCTGAATCCGAGTACAAATGTAAAAAGAATATTGGAAGGGCTCTTGAGGAGGTTTCAGAAGGCTTAATCAAGGTATCAAAGAAGGAGAAATAGTCTCCTTTTTTTTGTGATGTTTTTTTGATATACTGGTAATAGGTGATGAATATTGAAAATTATTAAGTATAAAAAAACAACTAAAGATAGGTATAAGATAGAGTTAGAAGATGGACGAGAGCTTTTATTATACGAAGATGTTATTTTGAAATTTGAGTTGTTGTTAAAAAAAGAAATACTGGAATCAGATATAATGAAAATTGAGACTTTTAATCAGGAATGTGAAGTTTATTCTGTGGCACTTGAAAGTATTAATCATAGATTTAAAAGTATTTATGATACGAGAGAATTCTTAATAAAGAAAGAGTACCCAATTGAAATTATTGAGAAGGCTATTGAGAAGTTGGTGGAACAAGGATATTTAAATGATCGGGGTTTTATTAAAAGTTATATCAATAATCAGATTGTTACTACTAATAAGGGGCCTTATAAAATTCGAAAGGAGCTTTCAGAACATAGAGTTGACTTAAATATTGTTGATGAAGAGTTATTGGTGTTTGATGAGGAAAGTCAATTAGAGAAGATTAGGAAAGTTTTAACTAGACTTTATAATAGTAATAGAAATAGAGGAGGGGCTGTTTTAAAGAAAAAGTTAGTTAATGACTTAAGTAATTTGGGATATGATAATTCAATTATTTCAAAGGTGATTGAAGAATTTGATTTTTCTAATAATAAAGATATTGCTTCTAAGGAGTATGAAAAATTATATAAAAAACTTAGTCGAAAGTATGATGGAAAAGAACTTGAATATAAAATAAAGGAAAAACTTTATCAGAAAGGACTTTACTATGAAGAGGATTAGGGAATTTACAAAAAAATATCGATATGTTTTGGGATTTAGTTTTGTACTTGTTTGTTTAGCCGTATTTATGATGTTGCTTTTTACGAAAGATAGTGATTATCTGTGGCATGTTAAGGCTGGAGAATATATGATTCAAAATAAGATGATTTTGACTGAAGATGTATTTTCGTGGTTTATGCAAGGTAAGCATTGGATGTCACATGAGTGGGCTTTTGACTGTTTGATTTATTTATTTAAATGCGTATTTGGAAAAATGCACTTTTTTATATATTCTTTTATGTGTATAGTTTCTTTACTGATGATTTTATTTTTTAGTAATAGGAAAGGTTATTTAAAAAATATATTATTTGGTTTGTGTTGGATAATGGGCTTTTTAATATTTTGTGTTTATATGCAAGCAAGACCGCATTTATTAAGTTTTAGTTTCTTGGCTTTAACTATCTGGTTTACGTATGACTTATTTAGAAACAAAGATTCTAAAAAGATTTATTTTCTTCCACTAGTTACATTATTTTGGGCAAATTTTCATGGCGGTTCTAGTAATTTAAGTTATTTATTTTGTTTGGTATTTTTAATTATAGGGTTGTTTAAATTTGATTTTACAAAGATTTCAGCAAATAGATTAAGTAAAAAACAACTGTTAACTTATTTAGTGGTGGCGTTCTTTTGTATGATGGCAATTTGTATTAATCCTCATGGAGTGAAAATGCTTCTTTATCCGTATACTAATATTATGGATACAGTGATGGTTAACTTTATTACGGAATGGCAACCTACTACTTTGAGTAGTGTGAGTCATTATCCATACTTTATTTTAATAGTGACTATTTTCCTTATAATGCTTTTTAGTAAAGAAAAGATTAAATTTATTGATTTGGCTTTATTTGGAATATCTATTATTTTAGGATTAAAGAGTATTCGTTTTTGGGGATATACTTATATCATTATGAGTTATGTTATATTTAATTATATTTCTGAAAGAAGACCTGATAAGGGAACTACTAGAATGTTATTTATGGTTGGGTGTATATTTTTAGGAATATTTATCTGCAATTATAATAATTTGGATAAGGAATATAGTAAAACTGTTATTAGTGATGAGATGATTGAAATTATAAAGGAAGAGAAACCTAAAAGATTATATAATATGTATGATTATGGGGGAGAACTTATTTATAATGATATAGATGTTTTTGTAGATGGTAGGGCTGATTTATATTCAAAATATAATTTAGTAGATTATGAAAATATTTCTATGCTTAAAAATGATTATGTTTTGTTGATTGAAAAGTACAATTTTGATTATTTTTTAGTGATGCGAAAATATCCAATAAATACATATTTAAATTATAGTGACAACTATGAAGTTGTGTATGAAGAAGACAATATGATTTTATACAAGAAAAAAGATTCAACTCTGTGATGTTGAATCTTTTGTATTATTATGATGCGGAAGATGCAGCGGCCTCTAGTAATTGTTCCATTAATTTATTATATTGTTTTTCTAGTACTGTATCATTCCATTTAATATTATTTGCTTCTCTAATATTGATTAAGGTTTGATAATAAAGAGTAGGATCTTCATCTAATCTTTGTAGAGTTATTTTTTCTCTGATATCATCTTCAGATTCTTCTAATGTTGCTTTATCTTTTTCACCAGTTTTTATGATGATGTGATATCCATATGATGTTTTTACAGGTTCTTTTGTATATTCATCGATATCTAATTCTTTAACAGCAGCAGAGAATTCATCAACCATTTCGTCTAAATCAAAGTATCCTAAGTTTCCACCATTTGTTGCGGTTGCAGTGTCTTGAGAATATTTTTTAGCTAACTTAGAGAAATCTTCACCTTTTTTTAATTTTTTAATAACTTCTTTAGCTGTTTTTAATGCTTCTGCTTCTGCTTCTTCAATTTCATCATCAGTTGCGTCTTCTGATGCAGATGGGATAATTAAAATGTGACTTGCTTTAACTTGACCAAAGATGTTTTCGTTGTAGTATTTTTTTATTTCATCGTCTTTGATATTTTCAGCAATGTAATCTTCTACAGCCTCATTTCTTTTATATTCTAATCTTAGTACTTCTTCAAGTTCATCTAAATCTTGAACTCCAAAATATTGTGTTAGAATAGTGTTTAATGTGTTTTCATCAGAATAGTTTGCTTTTAATTGACTGATCTGTGTTTCTACTTCTGTATCTTCTTCATCTGTTGTAGGGTATTTTTCTTCTAGTAGTGCCTTATCAATCATATCAACTAATGTTGAAATATTATTTTCTTTTATTTGTTCATAGTATTCTGTTGCGGTGATTTTTCCGCCTTTTACTGATACAGCCACTTTAGAGCCATCTTTAACTTCAATTTCTTGTTTGCATCCTGTTGCGAAAAGAGAGATTGTAAGTAGTAAGCATCCTAAAGCAATTATATACTTTTTCTTTTTCATAATTTCCTCCTATACAACTTATTATAATAGCAAAAAAATGGTTTTAGTGCAATAAATATGAACACAAATCGACTATTTACCATAAAATATGATGAAAGCATAAAAAAAGGAGGAGATTATATATGTGTAATCATGTATCAAGTTCTGCCGTTGTATTAGTATTATTTATTTTATTAATTATTATTTTAGGTGCTTATATTTAAGGAGGTGTAACGATGTCTTGTCCTGAAAATAACAGTTCCAGAAGAGGAAACGGATTTGTTATTATTATAGTTTTATATATTTTGCTTGCTATTATATTAGGAGGAGCAATGACTTATTAGTTGCTCTTTCTTTTTGTATAATTTATTAATAGTAGTGCAAATTATTAATGGTGATTATTATGTTTTATTATCTTAATATGTTTTTAGCAGGATCGTTTATGGGATTTATTTTTGAAAATTTAATTAAAATTATTTTTCCTAGTTTAAATAGTGGATTATTGCATGGACCATGGGTTCCTGTTTATGGTTTTGGTATTTGTATTATTATTTTAATTGAAAGATTTGTTTTTAATAGAATTAAGGTTAATAAGTTTTGGAAGATAGTAATTATGTTGTTATTGATAATGATTGTGGTTACTGGTGTTGAATATTTAGGTGGTGTTTTTATTAATGCTGTATTTGATAAGAGTCTTTGGGATTATAGTGATTTGAAATTTAATATTGGAAAATATATTGCGTTGGAGATTACTGCTATTTGGGGAGTATTATCACTAATTTTTGTTTATGTAGTGAAGCCTTGGTTAGAAAAAATTATAGAAAAAATACCAAAATGGGCTAGCATCTTAGTATTTTGTTTAATGATTATAGATTTTATTGTTACTTTGTTTGAAGCTTTGTAAAAACTGTATCTAAATCTTCAAGGGCCTCTTTATTATAGTGGTAATCAACAAGGTCATTAGCATATCTTGGAGTAACATGTATATGAAAATGATGTACTTCTTGACCTAATAAATTGTTTTCTGAAAGAGTTAATCCTTCACAGCCTAGTTTATCTTTTAATAAAGGATATAGTGTATCTCTTATCACTTTGAAACTGTGATTAATAATTTGTTCATCAATGTCAAAAATATTTACATAATGTTCTTTTGGAAGAACAAGTAAGTGTCCATTTGTTGTTGGATTAATATTCATAATTACTTTTATTAAGTCATCTTCATATACTGTTTTTGATGGCATTTCACCTTTAATAATTTTACAAAAAATACAATCGTTCATAAATCCTCCTAATTTAAGTATTCATAAGTTATATTGTTTTCAGTTAGAATACTTGTTTTTTCATTATTTATTATATCATTAATTATGATAGATAAGTTGTCGTTTTTTAAGTTATTTGTTGTAATGTTGGAGATTTTTACTGACTTTGTTATATCATTTTGGTCTGTTACTATGATGGTATAATTTTTTGGTGTAATGTTTTTTTCTTCCAAATTAGTTATTAGAGTAGTGATGTTTGAGGTAATGGATTGTGATTCCCAAGGAGTTATTATCTCTGTTTTTAGAGTGTATATTTTTAGTGATTGGACTGCTTCTTCTGAAAGAAGGAGTTTTTTTATTTTGTCGGAAAACATATTTAGAGAAGTTGTTATTTCAATGGAGCAGGTTATGTTTGTTTTTTCATAGACAGTGTTTTCTAGGACGGTATTTAAATGACTTAATAAAGATTTTCCTTCTATATAATCAGTTTGATAAGTATCAGTTATCTTTTTATTAGAGTATGTTATGTAAAAATAATGGTTTTTATTTTTTGGATTTGTAACTTTCATTGTATAGGCATTATTATTAAAAGTTATTTTTTCTTTTGTTAATTCTAAATCGTTGTAATTTTCTTTGATGTAGTTATTTAGAGAGTTTTCTATTTTTGGTAAAAAGAGAGTGGAACTTTTTTCTTTTACAATTATTGTTCCAAATGCTACGAGAATTATTAGAAAAAATATGGCCATTTGCATAGTTAATTTACGTGCTTCATTCATGTTATCACCATCTTTATTGTAGCGTATGTTGGTAGGTTTTGCAAATGCTTGAGGGAAAGTTAATTATTTTTAAAAATGTAGTTGTCTAAAAATTTTATTTGTGTTAATATTAGGTATAGAATAGGGTTGAAAAGAAGAATAAAATTGGGTAGGTGTTGTTTATGCAAATTCAAAAAGGACTTGTAAAATATAAGGATCGTAGTGATATTGTTTGTACTTATGGTTTAACAGAGGATGGAAAGCAATATTACTTTTTAGATGGAATGACGATTGCAAATGGTAACATCATTGCGTCAACTGTTTTAGTTGAGGCTATTGACCCAGTTGTTGCTGCTTCTTCAATCGGAGTTATTGACTCAAATGGAAATGTAGTTATACCCTTTGAAAATAAGTCAATAAAGTTAATTTCAGATGATTTATTGTTGGTTGAAAAGGCCAATTCTGTAACTCCAAGTGTTGTTGAGGCAACTAGTTTAAGAAGTGATCCTTTGGCGGCTACTAAGTTGGTAACAACAGCGGCTACTATTAAGGAAAATATGAATGCAAAGATGGGTAGTGAGGGAAGATTTATTTTTAATGATCAATTTTCTGAGGCTACTATTTGTGATATAAATGGTAATAATATAATTAATGATGAATATTTTAGTTTTATTGGAATGAAGAATAATGAGTCATTATATTTCAGTAAAAATACGACTGATTCAGTAGTTGTAGAATATTCGCTTGCCGATAGAATGTTTATTGCTCCACCTGAGCCTGAAAATCCTGAAGCGTTAGATATTCAAGATACTGATGTTACACAGGATATAATTGATGTTGCTATGGCAGCAGAAGAGAAAGTTAGTGGATTTGGTGCAGAAGATATTACTGCGAAAGATTTTGAGGCAGTAGCAAATGAAAATATTAATGTAGTTGAAGGTAGTGCGCCTGTTGAAGAACCATTACCTGTAGAACCTGCTAATGTTGAGGAACATACTGATGTTGATACTGGTGATGTTACTATTAAGATAGTAGAAGAAAATAGTGAAAATGTTTCTGATGAAGGAGAAGAGCCTATTTCAGTACTTCCAGAAGAGAAGGTTGTGGAAGAAGAGACAGGAGAAAACACTATTGATAATCTTCCAAATGATGAAGTTGATGAAAATGTAGCGCCAGTTGAGGAAGAGGTTGTTGAACAAAATGATATTTCAGAGAAAAATGATACTGATGAGAAGTTAATGTCATTTGATTTTGGTGATAATATTAATTATTTAGATACTGGAAGTAAAGATGTTAATTATGAAGAGGATGCTCCTGTTGAAGATGTAGTTTCTAGTTTTAAGAGTGATTTATTTGATGTTGATTTAGATAATGATATATTTGCTGATGCAACATTACATGAGGATAAGATTGATATTGAAGATAGTTTTAGTTATGGATATAGAAGTTCTGGTACTAAAGATACAATTATGGAAGATGTTGCTAATACAATGACTAATTTGATTAATTTGAATCGTAATCAAAGACAAAAGATTGCTGCTTATGAAGAGAAGTTTACTCAAGCAGGCGAGGCATATAGAAAAGTTGTTGAAAAAGCAAAAAATCAAATTAGGGATATTGAGGCTCTTAAAGGTAAAATTAAGAATTATGAGACGATTGTTACAAAGTTAGAAAGTAAGATTTCAATGATGGAGAATAAGGCTCATGATCAAGATAAAGTTATTGCTAGTCAGACTCGTGAACTTGAATCTTTAAGAAGTCAAATTGAAGGAAAAGAAGAGTTGGCTAAGATTTTGGCAGATGCACAGTCTTTATTAGAGCAACAATAATTAAATTTAGCAATAAAAAGGTCATTTCGATGATCTTTTTTTGTGTAGTCTTCTTTTTTGTGATAGAATATAAGTGATTTTATATTTTGGCATTGTTTTGGACAAAATAAATTATAGATGGAGATGATTACATGTTAGAAATAAATCATATAAACGCAAGTGTTAAAGATAAAGATATTGATATTTTGAAAGACTTTTCTTTAAAAATAAATAATTCAGAAATTCATGCGATAATGGGACCTAATGGAACTGGTAAAAGTACATTGGCTAAGGTTATTATGGGACATTATGGATATGAAGTTATTTCTGGTGAGATGTTACTAGATGGAGAGGACATTATTAATTTAGAAGTAAATGAAAGAGCAAAAAGAGGACTTTTTCTTTGTATGCAAGATCCGACTGTGATTGAGGGCGTTTCTAATAGTGAGTTTTTGAGAACTGCTAAGGGAGAAATTACTGGTGAAAAAGTAAATCTTTATTCTTTTATTAAGGATATGGATAGTGCAATGAAGAGTGTTAGTCTTGATAGTAGTATGTTGCATCGGTCTTTAAATCAGGGATTTAGTGGCGGTGAAAAGAAAAAGAATGAAGTTTTACAATTAAAAGTATTAAAACCTAAACTTATTATTTTAGATGAATTAGATTCAGGACTTGATGTTGATAGTTTGAGAGTTGTTTGTGAAAATATTAATGTTTATATTGAAGAAAATCCAGAGACAAGTATTTTGATTATTACACATTATCCAAGAATTTTAGAATATATTAAACCTGATTTTGTACATGTTATGGTTGATGGAAAGATTCAAAAGACTGGAACAATTGATTTAGCATTTGAAGTAGAAAAAGATGGTTATGTGGGAATTGGTGCTTAATGAGTAAAATTATTTATGTAGTTGATGATAACGAAAAGAAAAATTATAAATATAATATAGAAGAAGATACTATAATTTATCACTTTTCAATTAATGGTAGTAGTGAAGTAGAAATTGATCTTGCAAAAGAAGGGGTTTGTCTTTATTACTATTATAATAATATTAATTATGATGATAATAAGTTTAGTATTAAAGTTAATCATTTAAAGAATAATACTCATAGTGAAATATTTAATCATGGAGTAAATGTATTTTGTAATAAATTAATGTACTATGTTGATGGTGTTGTTCCAAGGCAAAGTAGTAAGTGTATTTGTAATCAGGATAATCAAATTATTAATATGGATAATGGTAAAAGTATGATTTGTCCTAATTTATTAATAGATAATTATGATGTTGATAGTAATCATGCGGCTTATATTGGAAAATTTAAAGATGAAGTCATGTTTTATATGATGAGTAGAGGGATTAGTAGAGAAGTTGCTTATAGATTATTATTAAATGGATTTTTAATAAATAGTGATAGTATTGAAATGGATAAAATTAAGTTATTTTTAGATGAGATTGAAAAGATTTAGGAGGTGAAGCGTATGCATAGAGAAGATTTTGCAATGTTAGATAGTGATATTGTATATTTTGATAATGGTGCAACTACTTTAAAACCTAAATGTGTTGTGGATAGTGTAGTGAAATATTATACTGAACATACGTCAAATATTCATCGTGGTGATTATGATGCGGCTATAAAAACAAATAGACTTTATGATGATACAAGAAGTGTTGTTTCTAAATTTGTTAATTGTGATAGTGAAGAAGTTATTTTTACTAGTGGGACAACTATGTCCATAAATATGGTAGTATTTGGATATATGAAAAATATTTTGAAAGAGGGAGATGAAGTTTTACTTACAAAAAGTGAACATGCTTCTAATGTTCTTCCTTGGATAAAATTGTCTTCTGAAAAGGGAATTGTTTTGAAGTATATGGATCTTGATGATGAGTATTCTTTGACGGTAGATAGTATTTTAAAAAGTATTACTGATAAAACAAAAGTTATTGCAATTGCGCATGTTACTAATGTAATTGGTGATGTTAGAGATATTGAGGCAATTGGTAGAATTTGTAGAGATAAAAACATTTTGTTTTCTGTTGATGGGGCTCAAAGCGTTCCACATATGAAAGTTGATTTTAAAAATAGTAATATTGATTTTTTAAGTTTTTCAGGACATAAGATGTGTGGACCTACTGGTGTAGGGTGTCTTATTGCGAAAAGAAAATATTTAGAAAAAATGGAGCCATTATGTTATGGTGGTGGAATGAATCGATTTTTTGAAGATGATAATAGTTATGAATTAAAAAAAGGGGTAACTAAATTTGAGGCTGGTACTCCTAATATTGCTGGAGTGATTGGGCTTAGACAGGCTATATTATATTTGATGGATATTGGTATTGAAAATATTCACAAACATGAAGTTGAATTAAAAAAATATATGGTTGAGGAACTTAGAAAAATTCCTAATATAAAGATGTATAATGAAAATTCTTATAGTGGAATACTTGCATTTAATATTGATGGTGTTTTTGCACAGGATAGTTCAATTTATTTAAATAATTATAATATTTATGTTAGAGCAGGTAATCATTGTACAAAGATGTTGAAAGATGAAATTGGTATTAAAAATACGGTTAGAGTAAGTATGTACTTATATAATAATAAAAGTGACGTTGATAAGTTACTTGAAGTATTAAGAAAAAGTGATGATATATTTAGGATAGTTATATAAGGAGGAGAAATGGATAGTAATTTGCGAAGAGAAATAATCCTTGATAATTTTCAAGAGCCAATGAATAGAGGATTAATTGAAGATGATAGTTATGTTAAAGTTAACACTAATAGCGAAAGTTGTATCGATAATCTTGATTTTATGATGAAGATTGAAGAGGGGATAGTTAAAGATATAAGATTTGATGGTGAGGCTTGTGCTATTAGTACTTCGGCTACTTCTATTATGATTAGAAGTTTAATTGGAAAGACAGTAGAAGAAGTTAAAGTAATTATTGATAATTATCGAAAGATGATTAATGAAGAAGAGTATGATAGTGAAATACTTGGTGAGTTAAATGTCTATGATGAAATTTGTAGGCAACCAAATAGAAAAAATTGTGCATTACTACCAAGTGTTGCGATAAATGATATGTTAGGAGAGGTTGAAAATAATGAAGGTTAATACAGATGATTTAAAGTTAGCAGAAGTTAGATATTATGATGTAGAACATAATGGTTTGGAGTATACAAAACCACTTGCGTATGTTGTTTTATTAAATAGAGGAGATACATATGTAAGCTTACTTAATCCAGGTGATATAGCACCTATTTATGAAAGAGTTCCTTATACTTCTAATGCTGTTGGGACAGAAGATTATATTGGAACAAAAATTAGACAAGTATTTGGAGATGCTATTTCTGGGGAGGCTTGGTTACTTACTGATTTTGATTTTACAACTAAGTTTGACAGAAAAGATGTTGAAATTAAGGATGTTGAAGACTTTGTTTTAGGTAGTGAATTATTCTTTAAAGATAGAATTTCTTTGGCTCAGGACCGAGCAAAGAAGTCAATAACTCAACGTTTTTTAATGAGCAAAGTTATTGTGAAGGATCAAGAGCCAATGAGAGAAATGTTGGAGTTTTTTGCAGAACGTGATAGTAAAAAAGTATATCAAAAATAGAAACTGGTGATGATATGGAAATAATAGGAATAGATGAGGAAAAGGTAAAGGCTATTTCAGAAAAAAAACAAGAGAGTGATTGGATTAGAGAATACAGATTAAATAGTTTTAAGAATTTTCAAGAGATTGAGATGCCTAAATTTGGTCCTCATGTAGAACTTGATTTTTCAAAAATTGTTTATTATAAATCTAATGATGCAGATGAAAAGATTCAAAATGATTGGAATAGCGTTTTAAAACCAGTTGTGGATGAATTGGATGAACTTGGTGTTTTGGAAAGCGAAAAACATTTAGGTGGTATGGGTGTTCAATATGAAAGTGAAGTAATATACCATAGTATGTTAGAAGAACTTGAAAAAAAGAAAGTAATCTTTACATCTATTGAAATGGCAATGAAAAAATACCCAGAACTTGTGAAAAAGTATTTTGGAAAGATTGTTTCAAATGATGAGAATAAGTTTGCGGCATTAAATGGGGCGGTATTTAGTGGAGGAAGTTTTATTTATGTTCCAAAAAATACTAAATTAGATAGACCATTGCAAAGTTATTTTAGAATTAATAGTAAAAATATGGGACAGTTTGAAAGAACGTTAATTATTGTTGATGATAATAGTGAACTTCATTATATTGAAGGATGTACTGCACCTACTTATAGTGAATCGTCTCTTCATGCTGCGGTTGTTGAAATACATGTTGGAAAGAATAGTAAATGTCGATATTCAACTATTCAAAACTGGGCGAATAATGTTTATAATCTCGTTACTAAAAGAGCAGAAGTTGATACTAATGGAACAATGGAATGGATAGATGGAAATATTGGTAGTAAAGTAACGATGAAATATCCTTGTTGTATTTTAAAGGGAGATAATTCAGAGGGAACTTGTATTACGATTTCGGTTGCATCTAGTGGACAGGAACAAGATAGTGGTGCGAGAATGATTCATTTAGGGAAAAATACTAAGAGTAATATTATTTCAAAAAGTATTGCGAGAAATGGTGGAAATGCTACTTATCGAGGAAAGGTATATATTGATACTAAGGCAGTAAATAGTATTGGAAATGTGAAATGTGATACACTTATTTTAGATGATAAATCTAAGAGCGATACAATTCCAATTAATGCTTGCTATAACATAAGTAGTAATATTGAACACGAGGCAACTGTTTCAAAAATTAGTGAAGATAATTTATTTTATTTAATGAGTCGTGGTATTACACGAGAAAGAGCAATGGAATTAATTGTTTTAGGATTTTTAGAGAAGTTTAGAGAAGAACTTCCGATGGAATATGCAGTTGAACTTAATCAACTTATTAAAAGAAATTTATAAAAGTAGTGAAGTTGTTTATTCGAGATAATTCGATTATGAAAATGAAATTTTCTGTTAGGAGATTTCATTTTTTTGTGGATATTTGATAGTCGAATTTAAAAGAAGTAGAGTTTGATTTGAATTTTTAGTTAGAGTATTATACCTCTCGAAAGGAGGTGATATTATACTTAATCAAATAGTTTTAGTTGGAAGACTTACTAGGAATATTACTGTAAATAAGTCTGAAAAAGGGTCAAAGGTTGCGACTATTACTTTAGCAATACCTAGAAGTTTTAAAAATATGGATGGAGGATATGATACTGATTTTGTAGATTGTGTGGCTTTTGATAATATTGCGGAAAATACCAGTGAGTATTGTGGAAAAGGTGATGTTGTAGGAGTTAAAGGAAGAATACAGTCTCGTACTGTAGAAAAAGATGGAAAGACTGAGTATTTAACAGAAATAATTGCGGAAAAAGTGACTTTTTTATCGAGTAAGAAAGGAGAAGAAAAGATAGAAGCAGATGAGTAATCTGCTTTTTAAGTATGGAAAGAGAATTTGTTAAAGAACTTAATTTTTTGCTAAAAAAATATGGAGTGAATTTTGTTTATACTGTTGTATTTGAAAAGTTAAAATTGATAGTTTGGTTGGAGTAGAAAAATATTTTATTAATTAAAAAGTCAAGTGCAACAAATGAATAATTAAATACAATTCACATT
>CAYXZZ010000028.1:0-19142 GCA_964470055.1 uncultured Mycoplasma sp. | reverse complement strand
ATAATTTTTATGGAGAACGAATGCAAACAATGTTTGCAATTTGTTTGCAAAAAAAAGAAAAACACATAATATTGTATAATACAACTAGTATCACATAATATAGAACTTCCCAGAACTACTAAGTAAATAAAGAACACATAATATTATATAATACAAATAATACTAAAAGTGGTCGAACATGTGGTAGTGGAAAGAAATATAAGCAATGCTGTGGAAAGTAAAATAAAATAAGGGAAAAATAAAAATTATAAATTGGTCCGAACTTTACTAACTTGTCCACAAAATATTAAAAATATGTAGTAAAATAAAGGTGTAAACAAGCAATAATGTGTTGACACCTTTTAAATTTAAAAAGATAAGTTTTTAATAGGAAAAAAATATAGTAATATATCAATTAGAAGATGGTAAAACAAAAATAGACGTAAAACTTGAAGATGAAACAGTATGGCTATTGCAACGACAAATGGCAGAATTATCTTTAACATCTAGAAAAATATTATTGAACATATAAATAATATTTATGCTGAAAAAGAATTAGATAAGAATTCAACATGTCAAAATTTCCGACAAGTTCGACCATAAAGGCAATTATTAAATCTCAAACCACTAGAACCTATATTCATAACTTTATAAGGCTTTCTAATTTCTTTAGAAATAGGAATACAATCTTTATCTAAAATTATTCAATGAGAAATAATAAAATTCAAAACTACGATTATTGACATTTAAATTTTTTTGAGATAATATATTTTCACATTTGAGGTGAACACAATGAGTAAAAGTAAAATTAAATTACTAGCAATGATCATTTCATGCGGTATGTTTGTTACCAGCTGTGAAATGGATTTAAAAGAAATAGAGGGAAAATTAAAAGAAAAAGCACCCTTACCAGAATTTTATCCACCAACATCAGAAGTTGGAAATTCTGAGCATACTACATCAGAAGATGACGAAGACATTTTTGAAGGAATAGTTGTCCCACCGTCAACAGTGGCAGTTCCAAAAGAAGAAACAATATCAACAGAAGAAACCAAAACTCAAGAGACTATTCCCGCAACTACTGAATCTCCAATTGAAGAAACAACACAACCAATTGAAACAGTTCCAGAAGTAACAATCCCACAGACAGAACCACAAATAGAGTCACCCATTGATGACATAATGGTGCATGCAACAACAAAAGTAAATATCCGTTCTGGTAACACAACAGACTCTATTATAATAGGAAACTTAGAACTAGGAGAGGCAGCTTATAGAATCTTGTCATGTGATAACAACTGGGATTTAGTAAGAACAAACGATCAGATTGGTTATATATGTAGAGATTACTTATCATATACCGATGAAACATATGAAACAGAGTACAAACATCAAATTAAAAATGATATTGTCTTAACCACAACAGAGTTAAATATGCGTGATCAACCTACCGGAAATTCTAAACAACTTAATAATTTTAAAAAGAATACAGAATTAGAAGTTGTTGCAGAAGTAGACAATGGTTGGTTACTAGTAAAATATAATGGTCAACTTGGCTACATCAACAGTGACTACACTAAATCGCTACTAGAACTTGCTCAAGAACAATATCCAGATTTAAATTTAGATGATCTAGGTGTACAAAAAGTAGTTTATTCCAATGCAACTTTAAACATTAGAAAAGGAAACAGCACTGATTATGACCAAATAGGTCAATTAGAAAGATTTGAAACAGTCCGAGTTATAGGGGAATACGATGATTGGTATTTCATTCTAACAAACGACCATACCTTTGGATTTGTTAGCAAAGAATATACTAGAGATTTAGAAGATACCTATGTAGTCGTTGATAAGAGTGCACAACAACTATACTTATATAATAATGATGAATTACTATATATAACTCCAGTAACAACGGGAAAAGATAGCACGCCATCAGATACAGGATTATTCCATATTTATTCAAAAGAAACAGATAGATATTTAACAGATGGAAAAACCTACAATGCTCATGTTGATTATTGGATGCCATATAACGGTGGAGAAGGATTACATGATGCTGCGTGGAGAAGTGTATTTGGAACTGAAAGTTATCATTCCGGTGGAAGTCATGGTTGTATAAATATTCCTCCTAAAATAACCGAAAAAATCTATGAAAAAGTCAAAGTTGGTGATACAGTCATTGTCCACAAATAAAATTTTAAACCAAAAAACAAAAAGACCTTATATGAATGCCAAAGTAATCCATTCAAATACAGGTCTTTTTTCACATAAAAGGGACTAATTAAAGTCCCAATCTATTTATAGAGGATCTTCACACTCATCAGTGAACCTTCCTCACTAATAATATATGCACTTATTATAAAAAGTATACAAAATTCTTAAACCTAATCAATTGTATAAAAAAACAAAGTATGTTAGACTAATGCTGTAAACGAATAAAATAACAAAAATAAGCCAAACTAAGGAGAAAGATAATATGGAAAAAAAAGAGATAAAAAAAACTTTAGAAAAAAATCTTGAAGAAGTTACTAACTTATGGAGGTCACTTTGACATCGATTCCAAAAAGCAAGAACTAACTCTTTTACAACAACAAACAGAAGTTGATGGTTTTTGGAATGATAGACAATCTGCAGAGAAAATCTTGAAAGAATTAAATGACAAGAAAAGTTTAATTCAAACTATCGAGCAACTAAAAAATAGAATTCATGATAACATAGAATTACTTGAACTATTAGAATTAGAAGAAGATATGTCTTCTGAAGAACAAGTAGAAACAGAAGCCATATCTTTAGTCGAAGAATTAGAAAAACTAAATTTATTATTACTACTAAATGGGCCTTACGATAAATTAGATTGCATTTTAGAAGTTCACTCAGGAGCCGGAGGAACTGAAGCCTGTGACTGGGCTATGATGTTATACAGAATGTATATACGATATTGTGAAAAGAAAAATTATAAAGTTGAACTTCTTGACTATCAAGATGGAGAAACGTCCGGCATTAAAAGTGCTTCTATTAGAATAAAGGGCACAAATGCTTATGGCTATTTAAAAAGTGAAAAAGGAGTTCATCGTCTAGTAAGACTTTCTCCGTTTGATTCAAATAATCGTCGCCATACCTCTTTTGCATCCATTGAAGTAACGCCAGAAATAGAGCAAGATAATACAATTGAGATAGATGAAAAAGATTTAAAAATAGATGTTTATCGTTCTAGTGGTTGCGGTGGACAAGGTGTAAACACTACAGATTCTGCAGTAAGAATTACCCATCTACCAACTAAAATCGTAGTAACCTGTCAAAATGAACGAAGCCAAATTCAAAATAAAGAACAAGCTATGAAAGTTTTAAGAAACAAACTATTAATAAAAAAGTTAGAAGAACAAACACAAGAACTAAACGCCATAAAAGGAAGTCAAAAAAACATTGAATTTGGATCACAAATAAGAAGTTATGTAATGCATCCTTATTCAATGGTTAAAGATCACCGTACCAACGAAGAAACAAGTAATGTATCTAAAGTTTTAGATGGAGATATAGATTTATTTATTGAAAGTAATTTAAAAAGGGGATTATAACAATGGGTATATTTACTAAATTAAAAGCAAGACAAATTATTGCTGAAGTAGAAAAGAAAACAAGAATAAAAAGATATTTCAATTTTGTATTGGGTTGCCTTCTAGTAGCAATCGCTTACAACTTATTTCTTGCATCCAATGACATCGTCTCCGGTGGTGTAGGTGGTGTTGCCATCATTTTAAATGAATTATTCGGTTTGAGTAACTCGATAGTAATGCTAATAGGAAATGTTTTTCTTCTTATCTTAAGTTATTTTTTACTAGGAAAAGAAAAAACAAAATCAACCGTTTTAGGCTCATTATTACTTCCGATAATGATTGAATTAACCAGTCACATTAATATATGGTTAGAACTTGACACTTCTCAATTACTATTATCGGCAGTATTCGGCGGCGTTATGTATGGATTTGGTCTAGGCATGATATTCAAAGCCGGATTTACAACTGGCGGAACTGATATCTTAAATCAAATTATTTCCAAGTATGCTAAACTAAGCATTGGTAAAAGTATGCTTCTTTGTGATGGTTCAATAGTTTTATTATCTAGTTTTGTCTTTGGACCTACTAGAGTAATGTATGCCATTATCGTCTTATATATTATTAGTCTAATTTCAGATAGAGTCATTCTTGGTGTATCAGATAGTAAAGCTTTCTACATTATTACAGATCAAGAAGAGGCCATCAAAGAATATATTTTAAAGGTCTTAAATCATGGCGTAACGGTCTTTAATGCCAAAGGTGGATATGCAAAAACAAATCAAACTGTTCTAATGTGTGTATTACCAACTAAAGATTATTATCGCTTAAAGGCCGGTATAACAGAAATTGATCATGATGCCTTCGTCGTAGTAACAGATGCCTATGAAGTGTTTGGAGGCGAATAATATGGAAGAAATTCTAGATGCAATAAAGAAAAAGAAAAAAATCTACAGAATAGGAATATTATTAATTGCCCAATTAATAAATGCCCTTGTTTATAACATTTTCTTACTACCTTTGAATATTGTCTCTGGAGGAACAGGCGGAATTGCTACCATTACTAAACATCTCTATCATATTGATCCATCTATTATGATTTTGATTCTATCTGTAGCATGTATTATTATTAGTCTCATGTATTTAGGTATAAAAAAAACAGCCGCAGTCGTAATTGCAAGTTTTGCTTATCCATTATTTGTAAACCTCACAACACCAATCGCTAAACTAATCTCCTTAAATACAAATGATATGTTTATTATAATTATTTTTGCCGGAGTTTTATCAGGAATAGCCTGTGGACTTATATATAAAACAGGTTATAATAGTGGCGGTTTTACAGTAATATGTCAGATATTACATGAAAAATTTAATATTGCGATAAGTAAAAGTAGTTTAATAATTAACGGTATTATTATTCTATTAGGAGGCATATTTTTTGGAAGTACAAATGCAATGTATGCAATTATATACTTATATATCAACAATATAGTTATGGATAAAGTATTATTAGGTATATCTAATAACAAAGCCTTCTATATAATAACAAGTGAAGAAGAACAAATTAAAGAATATCTTATTGATACACTTCATCATAATGTTACTATCTTTGATGTAAAAGGTGGTTTTTTAGAAAAACGAAGAAAAGTATTACTATCAGTAATTCCCTCACGTGAATATTACAAAGTGGCTGATGGAATAAAGCGTATTGATAAAGAGGCATTTTTCGTTGTAACAGACTCTTATGAGGTAATTGGAGGTAAATAATTGTAAAAGAGTGGAAAATCAAGGTTCTGCTCTTTTGTTTTGCGACAAATTATGATAAAATAAACTATGTGTAAGGTGGTGAAAAGATGGATTTAGTAAGAATCAAAAATGTTGAGAAGAAATACAAAAATGGTGTTACAGCAATTTATGATCTAAATTTAGCTATTGAAAAGGGAGCGTTTGTCTTCGTAATTGGTGGCTCTGGTAGCGGAAAATCTACTTTAATTAAAATGCTGTATCGCGAAGAAAAACCAACCAAAGGACAAATAATTGTTGGTGGTTTAGATGTTGCTAAATTAAAAGATAGAAAAGTATATAAATTAAGAAGAAAATTAGGAATAGTATTCCAAGATTATAGATTATTGCCAAAGCAAACAGTATATGAAAATGTTGCTTTTGCATTAGAAGTAATAGGTGCTAGAAAAGACGAAATAAGAGTAAAAGTTTTAAAGGCCTTAGAAGATGTAGGATTAAAACACAAACTTCATGAATATCCTGATCATTTATCTGGAGGAGAACAACAACGTGTTGCCATTGCCCGAGCAATCGTAAATGATCCTAAATTATTACTATGTGATGAACCTACTGGAAACTTAGACCCAGATATGAGCATGGAAATAATGAGGGTTTTAGAGGATATTAATGAAAAAAGAGGTACAACCATCATTATGGTTACTCATGATAAAGACATAGTTAATAGAATGAAAAAACAAGTAATTACTCTAAAAGAAGGACATCTAGTAAACTTTAAGAAGAAAGGAACTTATAACAATGAAGCTGTTTAGAATGTTAGGAAGAAGTATTCGTGACGCATTCAAAAGTGTAATAAGAAACTTTAGTTTGTCCCTTGCTTCAATTTCCTGTATAACAATAACCTTAATAATAGTCGCAGTAGCCATCATGGCATCATTAAACGTTCAAAACTTTACTAAAGAAATAGAAAAAGATATGACTATAGTTGTCTTTTTAGATAATGATGCTACAACTGCTGAAAGAACTGCTGTGGAAAAAGAATTAAAATCACTAAGTAATGTTGATGAATATACATTTCAATCAAAACAAGAAGTAAAAGCAGAAATGCAGGCAGAATCAGAAATATTCAATCGTGTTTTATCAGAATGGGATGATGATGAAAGCCCACTTAAAGATACATTTCAAGTAAAAGTAAAAGACATTGAAAATATTGGAAAAACCGCTGATCAAATAAAAAAAATTGAAAAAGTATCAGTAGTTAGATATGGTGAAGGAATGGTTGATAAGATGGTCAGTGCCTTCTCATCAATAGAAAAAGTAACATATGGCATAGTCATTGCCTTAATACTAGTAACTGTTTTCTTAATCATTAACACAATAAAATTAACAATCTCTGCTAGAAAAAGAGAAATTAGTATCATGCGATTAGTAGGAGCAAGTAACTTTACAATCAAAACTCCATTCATCATTGAAGGAATGATTTTAGGTGTTTTTGGTTCTATAATTCCAATTGGATTATGTACATATGGCTATCTTGCTTTCTACAATTACTTCGATGGTTACTTATTCTCTGAATTAATTCAGTTAATAAAACCAGAACCATTCATCTACACAACTGCATTAATGGTTCTAACTGTAGGAATAATCGTTGGTATGATAGGTAGTGCAAGTGCTGTTAAGAAGTACCTAAAAATATAATGAAAAAAATTATATCACTACTTATAGTTGTAATATTACTAGTATCTTTTCTTGCACTACCAACAGATACTAGTGCTAAAACAGTTGCTGAATTTGAAGCAGAAGTTAAGAAATATACCCAACAATTAGAAGAAACAAAAGCAAATCTTGCTAAGAATGAAGCAGAAGTAGCAGAAATAGAAGCAAAGATTGCATCCTATGAAAAGCAAATGAAAGCAGCCGAAGAAGAAATAGTAAAACTTCAAGAAGAAATAGATCAAAGTAATGCTGAAATTACTAAAAAAAGTGAAGAAAGTAAAAGAATTATTGAGTATTATCAAATTTCCAATGGAGAAAATATTTATCTAGAGTATGCTTTTGGTGCTACAAGTATTACTGACATGATTTATAGAATGTCAATTGTTGAGCAACTAACAGATTATAATGATCAAGTAATGAAAGAGTTAAAAGAATTAATTGAAAAGAATAAGACTCAGCAAACAACCCTTCGAGAGAAAAAAGTAACTTTGGTTAAATTGAGTGAACAAGCCGAGTATGAAAAAAGAAGAATTCAAGCCGATAGTGCCTCTTTGCGTGAAACCGTGCCATCAATCGAAACACAAATAAAAGAAGCAACATCAATGGTAACATACTATAAAGGCTTGGGATGTGGTGATAATGAAGATATTCAAGCATGTCAATACAGATTATCATCAAGTACATTGCCAAGTGTTGGATTATTTTCAAGACCAATGCAAAAAGGTTATGTTGTAAGAGGATTTTATACCGGACATATCGGTTATGACCTAAGTAGTAGTAATAAAACAGAGCCAGTTTATCCAATCGCAGCCGGTTCTATTCATGCCATTTATACTGATAACTGTACTGGTGGAAAGTGGTGTCAAAGACAAGGATTCTCTTGTAATGGAAATGCAAAAATCGTTGTAGTTAAACATAATTATAACGGAGGATATCTATATTCATCATATGTTCATTTAGGAAGTTACGCTAATATCTCGGTTGGACAATTCGTTACTAAAGACACCGTAATTGGATATATGGGTAATACCGGTTGTTCAACAGGACCACATCTTCATCTAGAGCTCGCAACATGTTTCTGGAAAAACAATGGTGGATGTACATATGAAGGCTACTTAAATAAATTAGTAAAACCAAATGCATTAATCACATTCCCATCAAGTTGGACAACTAGATAAGACCATAAGAATAGTAAATTAATAAATTTATTATTCTTTTTTTTGAAAAACGAAGTCATAAATATAACTATAATTTACTCTCCATAAAATGTGATATAATAATAAAGAAGGTGATAAAATGTTAAAGGTTGTAGGTACAATTTTTTTAGAAGATAATAAAATTTTAATTGATAAACCACGTAAAAAGCCAACTCATCAAATGATAGGAGGAAAAGTAGAGGAAAATGAAACTCCACTTCAAGCCGCCATCAGAGAATGTCATGAAGAATTAGGCTCCAAGGTCATATTTAATGAAGAAAATTTTACACAATTAATGGATTTTGATGAAATCGCAACTTCAGACCCTAATCTAAGAATTCATTTCTACGTATTTATGTATAATGGAAAACTTCAAGGTGAATTAGAAACTTCTGAAGAAATAGAAAGCTTCCTATGGTATGACACTTCATGTGGAGAAGACATACTATCAAATACTTTAAAACATAAAGTAATCCCATATTGTATAGAGAAAAAACTAATCAAATAACATTAAATATTAATTCATTCTGGTCTATCAAAAAAACTTTCTTAATTCCATCAAAGATAAAGAAGTATTAGGTTTACTAAATAACATATCGTTAAATTATGGAAAAATAATCTGTAAAGCCACATTAATTGATTGTATTGAAATGACTTCAGATTTTATAAACGCTATTAAATCAAACCATAAAGAGTACATATTAGGAATTTATCAAAAAAAGATTTACTTGGATATTATCAGACAAGAACCATTCATTTTCAATAGAACAATTAAAGAAAATTTTAAGTTAAACGATCCACAAATACCATTAGAAACTATAAGAAAATATACAAAATTGGCATACTTAGATGATTACATAATGTCACTTCCTAAAAAGTATGACACTATTTTAGGAGAAAGTGGTGTAAATCTATCTGGTGGCCAAAAGCAAAGACTATCAATTGCCAGAACTCTTGCTAAAGAAAGTCAAGTAATTTTATTTGACGAAGCAACATCTGCTTTAGATAATGAATCTCAAAATTATGTAAAAAAAGCAATTGATAATTTGACTAAATCCCATACAGTTGTCATTATTGCCCACCGACTACCAACAATTATGGATGCTGATATAATTCATATCGTTGATAAAGGAGAGGTAGTAGCATCAGGTACGCACAGTGAATTATTAAATTCTAACGAAATATACAAAAACCTATACGAAACAGAATCTTTAAATTCATAAGAAAATAGATAGCAATATCTATTTTTTCTTCTAAAAAATGCTATAATTAACTAAAATAGGAGTGTATATGAAAAAAATAATCTTGCTAATTTCTTTTATATTAATGATACCATTAAATGCCTCTGCCTTAGAGTATCCAGACCTTCATTATAGTAGTGCTATAGTCTATGATCTAACGGATGAAAAAGTTTTATATGAGTTAAACAGCACAGAACAAAAGTCAATTGCTAGTTTAACCAAATTAGTGACAATTATCACAGCAATTGAGAATACAGAAGATTTAAACAAAGTTATCACGTATGATGCTAATATGAAAAACAATGTTGCTTGGTATGCCTCTGTTGCTGGATTTCAAGTTGGCGACCAATTATCTTTTTACGATTTATTATATGCCGCTATGCTTCCATCAGGAGCTGATGCAACCGTTGCTCTTGCAATTTCTACAAGCGGTTCAATAGAAAATTTTGTCATAAAGATGAATGAATTAGCCCAAAAAATAGGTATGACAGACTCTAACTTTGTAAATGTTCATGGCCTAGATGAAGAAAACCATTACAGTACAGCAGCAGATATCAAAAAACTACTAACCTATGCCCTAAAAAATGAAATTTTTAAAACTGTTTATACAACCAAAACATATACTTTATCAACAAATAAAGTTATTAAGTCTACAGTTCAAAAACAAGCAGATAAATATAATCTAGACTTAAGCAAAATCAGAGGAAGCAAAACTGGTTTTACAGGTGATGCCGGATTATGTATTTCTGTTTTAATGACACACCAAGACCATGACATAATTTTTATCACATTAGGGGCAAACACAACAACCGGAATTCCTTACAATATTTCAGATTCAACCACCTTAATTGATTTCATTGAAACTAATTATGCCAATCAAATAGTAGTTGAAAAAGAAGCATTAATTAAAAATATCCCTGTTAAAAATAGTAAAACAGAAAACTACAGTATCAAAACAACAAAAGAAATAACCTTATTTTTAGAAAATGATTATAATAAGGATGACATTAAAGTAGAATATACGGGATTAAATACCTTATCATATAAAAATAAATTAAATGAAAAAATTGGCCAACTAACATACTATTACCAAAACAAAGAAATTACTAGTGAAGATATATATTTAACTATCGAATTAAGACCAGATATATTAAAAATAGTAAATTCTCACTTAATAGAAATAACGACTGCCATACTTCTTCTAATCACCACATCTATTATCATTTTTTCCAAAACGAGAAAGAAAAAGCTATAAGGAAGCCCTTATAGTTTTAAATTACTTATCTTTTTCCCAAGAATACTCTGTTCTACCGAAATGGCCATAACTAGCCAACTCATAATAGATTGGTCGTTTTAAGTCTAATTCATCAATTATATTTTTAACAGAAAAATCAAAGTTTTCATAGACATATCTCTTAATTTCCTCCATATCAACTCTATTTGTTCCAAAAGTTTCGATAATAATACTTATCGGTTTTTCTTGACCGATTGCATAAGCAAGCCCAATTTCCGCTTTTCTAGCCAATCCCTTACTTACAATATTTCTTGCCACATACCTAGCATAATAAGCAGCACTTCGATCTACCTTACTAGGATCCTTACTACTAAAGCATCCACCGCCAACACGACCCATTCCACCATAAGTATCTACAACAATTTTTCTTCCTGTTGTCCCACTATCTGCAAAAGGTCCTCCTACAATAAAAGTTCCACCTGTATTAATTAATATTTTTGTCCTATCATCACACAAATCGGCAGATAAAACTTCAGAAATCACTTCTTTAGTAACGTAATTTCTCACTTCTTCTAGTGAAATATTTTCCTTATGTTGACACGCTATAACAACAGTATCCACTCCCAAAGGGCCATTTTCATCATACTCAACAGTAACTTGAGCCTTTCCATCTGGCAGTAAAAAACTATTAGGATTTTCTTTTCGGACGTCAGTAAGTCTTTTAACTAATTTATTTGCCAACATAATTGGTAACGGCATCAATTCCTCAGTCTCGTTACATGCATAACCAAACATAATTCCCTGATCTCCAGCACAGATTGATTCCTTTTCAACCGCCTTATTTATTTCTTCAGACTGTTTAGAAATTTTACACATAACTTCAAATTCCTCAGTATAGCCAATATCCTTCAAAACATCTTGCACAATTTTCTTATAATTAAGTTTAGCCTTAGTCGTAGCCTCTCCATAAAGTAAAATAAAATTATCTTTAATCGTTGCTTCAACCGCCATTTTACTATTTTTATCTTGCTTTAATGCCTCATCCAAAATTTTATCGCTTATTTTATCACATATCTTATCTGGATGCCCCTCCGTTACACTTTCACTTGTAAAAAAATATCTTCTCATTCTTAAATCCTCCTTCAGAAATTTTATCAAAATAAAAAACTCTTGAAAGAGTTGCGCAGCCTCCTTCATCGTTGTTAGCATTACCACCTTACTTTACTGCAGGTTGGTATGAGTTCATTGAGCTAACTCTCTCCCTCATTCTTGATAAAAGTTCTATTTTAATTTAAATCTATAACAATAAAATTGTCAAGAAAAAATAAACAATATGCTATAATAAAATTAATAGTAATGTAAAGGAGTCAATATGAATAATCAAATAAAAATAGGGGAATACTATAAACATTTCAAAGGAGAAACCCTTGTGGAAAAAAACATCTATGAAATACTACAAACAAATGTCATCTACACTGGAGAACACATGACAGAAACAAAAGACTTAGTCATATATAAAAACATTTTCGATAATAAAATTTTTGCTAGAGAAGCAAGTGATTTATTAACCGAACTTGACCCAGAAAAACAAGAAAAATACCATCAAAAAACTAGAATCCAAAAGTTAACATTAGAAGAAATAGACCTAATTAAAACACCTGAATATATTACCAAGAAACAAACTTATCTTCAAAATAAATAATTACCAAAATTAAGTGATTTTTAATAAAATAATATAAAGAGAAAGGAATTAGTCAAATAGATTAATACTTCTATAAGATTAATTATACAAAAATTACATGATAGAAAAATATATAGATAATCACAAACAGGAACTAATTAACTCTATTATCAAAACAGTAAATTACAAAAGTATTTCTACAAAAACATCATCGATTGAAGCGCCATTTGGAGAAGAGTGCAAAAATGTTTTGGACTATTTACTTACTTTAGGAAAAAATATGGGATTTAAAACTAAGAATATTGATGGATATTGTGGATATATTGAATTTGGAGAAGGAAAAGAACTACTAGGAATAATTGGGCATTTAGATGTTGTTCCTGCTAATATCGAGGATGGCTGGACATCTGATCCATTTCAAGCAGAAATAAGAAATAACAAGATATATGGTCGTGGAACAATTGATGATAAAGGTCCTGTACTTGCTTGTTTATATGCGCTGGATGCTATATCAAAACATTGCAAACTAAATAAAAGAGTGAGATTAATCTTAGGACTAAACGAAGAAAAAGACTGGGAATGTATTGCTAGATATAAAAAAACAGAAGAAATTCCAACAATAAGTTTTAGCCCTGATGCCAATTTTCCTTGTATATATGCAGAAAAAGGCATTATAACTTTAAGTCTTTCGCACGAACTAAAACTAGATGAGGGTGATGAACTTATTGAATTAAGTTCTAAAGACAATGCTATTAATGTGGTGCCAAAAACAGCGACAATTAAAATTAAAACTTCAAATAAATCAAAATATTACTTCTCTGACAATATAGAAATAGAGTTCCTACCAGACGACATAGTACAAATTACCGCTGCTGGAATATCTGCTCACGCTGCATTCCCTAATTTAGGAGATAATGCTATCACTAGATTATTAAATTATATCAATAGCATCTATCACAATGAATTTTTAACCTATCTACACACTATAGGCTTCTTCAACATTGAAAATCCTGCCTACTTAGGTGGGGAAAGTCTAATAGACGAATCCGGTTCTCTTACTTCAAATATTGGAATTTTAAACTATGAAAATAATCAAATAATTATAAAAACAAATCTTAGGGTTCCAGTAAATACATCATTTGAAGCTCTAGAAAAAGCATGTCAAAAGACTTTATATAATATTAATTATCATTTTGAACAATCCAATCCTAAACTATATATTGATAAAAATAATTATTTAGTAAAAACCCTAACCAAAATATTTAATGAAGAAACCGGTTTAACAGAAGAACCACTCGCAATAGGTGGAGGAACATATGCTAGAGCCTTTCCTAATTGTATCTCATATGGAATGGTAATGCCAAACGAAGAAGATCTTTGCCACCAAGTTGATGAAAATATTGACATAGATAATCTCATTCTTGCCACTAAGATATATGCTAAAGCCATAATTGAACTAGGAAAATAGCTCGTTACTAAAAATTCTCATCAACAAAAAAGTTGACGAATTAAAACAAGTTAAAAATATAAACAAGGACAGTCTCCTTGTTTTATTGCATAAAAAATGCTAAAATATACTATTGAAATTGACCTATATAGGAGGTGCCTTATGTTTGAATTAGTCTCTAAATATAAACCATCTGGAGATCAGCCTAAAGCCATAGAAACTTTAGTTCAAGGACTAAAAGATGGGAAAAAAGAACAAGTACTACTGGGCGCAACAGGAACAGGAAAGACTTTTACTATTGCCAACGTAATCAAAGAAGTAAATAAAAAGACTTTAGTCCTTGCCCATAACAAGACTTTAGCCGGACAACTTTATTCCGAATTAAAAGAACTTTTTCCAAATAATAGGGTAGAGTACTTTGTATCATACTACGACTACTATCAACCAGAAGCCTATGTACCATCTACAGACACCTATATCGAAAAAGATTCATCTATCAATGATGAAATTGATGAACTTCGTCATGCCGCAACATCAGCCTTACTTTCAAGAGATGATGTTATCGTTGTAGCCAGTGTTTCCTGCATCTATGGTATTGGAGAAGTAGAAGAATATAAAAATAAAATGTTAACTCTATCAGTAGGAGATACTATTGAACGCAATCAAGTTTTAGTAAAACTAGTAGAAATGTTATATGAAAGAAATGACCTTGACTTTAAAAGAGGAACATTCCGCGTACGAGGAGACGTTCTAGAAATAATTCCTGCTTACCAAAAAACAACCGGATATAGAATTGAATTCTTCGACAATGAAATTGATCGTATCTGTGAAATAGATACCCTAACAGGAGTAGTTATCGAAAATAAGAAAAATATTAGTATTTTCCCAGCCAGCCACTTCGTAGTAAGTGATGAAAAGTTAAAAGCGGCCATTGTTCGTATTAAAGATGAACTAACAGAGCGCCTAGAAGAGCTAAAAGCGGACAACAAACTACTTGCCGCAGAGCGTCTAGAACAAAGAACTCGTTATGATTTAGAAATGTTAGAAGAGACAGGATTCTGCTCTGGAATTGAAAACTATTCTGCTCCAATGGCCGGCCGTAAAAAAGGAGAAACTCCAATTACTCTAATGGACTTCTTTGGAGATGATTATTTATTAGTAGTAGATGAGTCTCACGTAACCCTACCTCAAGTAAGAGGAATGTATAATGGAGATAGGGCTAGAAAAATGAACCTTGTAGAATATGGCTTTAGACTTCCAAGTGCTCTAGACAACCGTCCATTAAAATATGAAGAGTTTGATAAAAAGATTCATCAAGCAATCTATGTATCCGCAACTCCTGGAGATTATGAATTAGAAAGAGTAAATAACACTTATGCTGAACAAATTATTCGTCCAACTGGACTTCTTGATCCAACTATTGAGGTAAGAAAAACAGAAGGACAAATCGACGACTTAGTAGGAGAAATTAGAGATAGAATTGATAAAAACGAAAGAGTCTTAGTCACAACCCTAACTATTCGTATGGCAGAAGAGTTAACAAATTATTTAAAAGAACTAGATATCAAAGTAGCCTATCTTCATTCTGAAGTAAAAACTCTAGAAAGAATGCAAATAATCTATGATTTACGTATTGGTAAATATGATGTAGTCGTTGGAATCAACTTACTTCGCGAAGGTATTGATATTCCAGAAGTATCACTAATTGCTATTTTAGATGCTGACAAAGAAGGCTTCCTTCGTAGTAATCGAAGCCTTATCCAAACAGCCGGACGTTGTGCCAGAAATGCTAATGGTCACGTTATCATGTATGGAGATAAAGTTACAGACTCTATGCAACAAGCCATTGATGAAACTGCTAGACGTCGTAAGATTCAAGAACAATACAACAAAGAACACGGTATCATTCCAAAGACAATCTCTAAAGAAATCAGAGAAGTTATTAGTAACATCGCAACAGATGATACATCTAAAAACAAAAAGAAACCAACTAAGAAAGAACTTGCTAAAACTATGGAAATGCTTGAACAAGAAATGCGTGAAGCCGCTAAGAACTTAGACTTTGAACGCGCTATGGAATTAAGAGATATATTATTTGAAATGAAAACCCAGTAGGAGGATTTATGAAGTTAAATGTATTTATATCATCGCAAAAAGATGGAATTATGTCCCAAGATAAAAAATTCTTCCCTAATCTATCAACAGAAGAAAGAAAACTTTTATATGAAACAACTCTAACTAGATTCTTTGAAAGAAGAAATATTAGTTACGATAATGTTGTTGTATTACCAGAAAAAAACACTGAAATTAAGTCACGCGTCGCAACAAATACGACTAAAAAAGTAAAAGAAGCAATTCTTCTTCTAAAAGATACAGCGAAAGACTTATGTGTAGCGGTAGAAACAATGGATTATCCAGTAGTTATCGCAACTGCTCAAAATGAAGAAGGAAAAAGTATTTCCGCAATTGCTTTAGGAACAATTGCAAATCTAAATAATGATTTACTACATGAAATGATTGAAAGTCTAATCAAAGAAACTAATGCTGCTCCTTTTGAAATGACTTTCTATATTGGTGCCTGCCCATCAAAAGAAAATCTAGTAGTAGATGAATCCATTCTTACAAATAACTACATTTGGAAAGATGCAGTTACTAAGAAGAAAAAGAAACATTACTTAGATATTAGATATGCAATATTTAATACTTTAATCAAAGAAATAGTTGATCCTAATAATATCTATTTTGATTCAACAGATACAACTACTGATGATAGATATTTCTCAAACATTACCAATAAACCAGGTAAAAACTTAGTATGTGTGGTATATAGAGATGAAGAAGTTTAAAAAGATTTACGTTGAAATAACAAATACCTGTAATCTTGCTTGCAGTTTCTGTAGTAAAGTAGAAAAAACAAGACGCTTAATGACAACCCAAGAATTTAGTCACATCTTATCAGAAATAAAACCATATACAGATAATATATACTTACATGTCAAAGGTGAACCATTACTTCATCCGGATTTAACTGAGTTTCTTCACATCGCAGAAAAGCACAATATAAAAGTTAATCTAACCACAAACGGAGTATTATTTCCAAGTAAAGTTCAAGAACTTTCTACTTGTAAAGCCCTAAGAAAAATAAACTTTTCTCTTCATAGTGAAAATAATATCCCAAATTATGTGGAAAATATTTTAGAAAGTATTGAACTTCTATCAAAAGATGTCGTAGTTATATATCGTTTATGGACTCTACACAACGGAGAACTTGATGAAAAGTCCACAAAAACAGTGGAAAAACTTGCATCATACTATGACTTATCCAGAGAAACAGTGGAAAAAATAAAAACAGAAAATAATGTAAAAATTTCTTCCACAATTTATGTGGATAAAGATAATGAATTTGAATGGCCTGATGACAAAGGCAACGAAGAGAACAACGGATTTTGTATGGCTCTAAAAACACAAATTGCTATTTTAGTAGATGGCACAGTCGTACCATGTTGTCTAGACAGTAATGGAAAAATACCTTTAGGAAACATTTACACAGATTCATTTGAAAAAATTATAAATGGAGAAAGATGCTTAAATTTAAAAAAGTCATTTCAAGATAGAAAACCATGTGAAAAACTATGCTTAAATTGTACATATAAAAATCGTTTTAAATAAGAGAATAATACTAATTATTTTCTTTTTTTGTTATAATAAGGAAAAGACAAATAATAATTTAAAAGTGAGGTTATTATGGATAAGAATTTAATTGTAGAAAATGCAAAGAAAAAATTTAATGGAGAATTATTAAATATTGTTCTTAAACAAATTGATGATTACTTTGAACTCGCTGAATCTGATTATGTCGCAAGTTATAATTATCAAATAAATGATAGTGTTTTATTGAGTAAAAATCATTTGTTGCATGGTATTGGTAAATATGTAGATATTATAAATGTTTTTGCAGAAAGGGGTATTGTATCACAAGATTATTTTGAAGATGCAAGTAATCATGCTTTTTGTTATGAAGCAGCATTTTGGAGTGTTTTAGGAGATATTTCGTTAAAAGAATATATAGAAAATTATAGTGGGATAGTAGCTAGGGTTAATAGTGAATATTGGCAAGTGCCTTACGGTAAGTTAGATGAATTTGTAGAAAGCATGAAAGAAGTAGAACATTGGCTATGGACTGCTGAATCATCTATGGAAATAAGGTTTATGCCATCACTTGCTAGAGATATAAATCAAATAGGATTCATATTAAATACAGAAAATGAAATAGCTCAAAGATTAAAAAAAAATTCAGTATTTAAAGAACAATTTAATAAAGACTATGCTATGGAATTTGTTAGTGAAAAGTCAAAAGAAAAATTTATGACAGATGGTTTTGCAGCAGATTTCTTTGAAAGAGCAGATTATATAATATTTGGATTACCTAAAAATTGTATTGAGGGTATAATTGTAGGAAGACAAGTTGAACATAATGAAAATCATCTTGAAACATTAAAAACATTATTCCCTAATAGTTATATTTGCAATTTAGATGGTGTGGTAATTAAATAATGAAAAAAATTAAAACTAATAGTTATTTTGTCACAATTTGTAAATCAAAAAATAAAATTTTTATCCAAAGAAGAAAAAGAAAAGGACTACATGCATACCCTAGAATCTTCACTTTAAAAGAAATAAACAAGTATTTAAACTATACTGATATCAAATATCCAAAAATATTAAAGAATGGTTTGAAATTTGTCCATGAAGAATATATTGAATCAACTCAGGATATTAAAACAATATCTAATATAGAAATAATTGATAATGTAATTAATGTGATTTGTAATTTAAATACAATAGAGGTCAAAAATAAAAAAATAACTTGGAAAAATAATAGTGAGTATTTTAAATATTGCATTAAAAATTTAAAAGAAGTGTTAATATCTAAAAATCCAGATAAATTAAATAATTATCTTATAAGATTAGATAACTTATATAAAGATTTAGACGATAACCGAAAGCTATGCTTTATACATGGAGATCTCCATACAAAAAATATGATTATAAGTAAAGACGGTTTTTATTTGATAGATTGGGAACTTGCAACATTTGGCGATTTAGCATATGAGTTAGCTACACATTTCATATTGATGGGCTATAATGAAAATGAAAAAAATATATTCTTAGATAAATTGGTTAAAGTTTTAAAATTAGATTTTAATAAATTAATTGATGATATAGATGCATATACTGAATTTGAATTATATAGAAGAAAAGTATTAAAAGAAAATTATTTCAACAGTAAAGAAGAAAATTACGGGTCATTTTAACTATTATGGAATAACTGATAATAGTGAGATGATTACTAG
>CAYXZZ010000027.1:0-19163 GCA_964470055.1 uncultured Mycoplasma sp. | reverse complement strand
GTATACTTTTTTAAATCTATTAACTAATTCTTTTAAATCATCTACAGTTAATTCTGTATCATAATGAATTCCTTTTTCTTCTTTTAGTTCATCTATTATCTTTTCAAAGAATGACTTTGGTACTTCCATAACTACGTCAGAATACATTTGAATGAAACGACGATATGAATCGTATGCAAATCTTGGATTTCCAGTTTTTGCAGCGAATCCTTCAACTGCTTCATCATTTAATCCTAAGTTAAGGATTGTATCCATCATACCTGGCATTGATGCTCTAGCACCACTTCTTACAGATACTAATACTGGATCACTATTATCTCCAAATTTCTTTCCTTGAATTGCTTCAAGTTCTTTTAATGCTGCAAAAATTTGTTCTTCAATTTCTGCTGAGATTTTTTTACCATTGTTGTAATACTCTGTACATGCTTCTGTTGTTACAGTGAATCCTTGTGGGATTGGTAACCCTAAGTTAGTCATTTCTGCTAAGTTGGCACCTTTTCCACCTAAAAGATTACGCATGTCTGCATTACCTTCTTTGAATAGGTAAACATATTTCATATTTATAATCCTCCTTAATTGTCAGTCGACAAATTAAGTATACTACGAAAACATTACATAACAAAGAAAAAGATGCTTTTTTGACTGTTTTTTACACTGTTTTTGAAAAAGAAAAAGACCTATTTAAGTAAGTCTTCTAATTCTTCTTTTGAAAGGTAGCCAATTGCTTTGTTTGTTAATTTAGATTTTTTGTAAATTTCAATGGTTGGAATTGATAAAACACCGTGTTCTTTAGCAAGATTAGGAAATTTTTCAACGTCTACTTTAATAATTATAAGCTTTTGATTTTCTTTGCTTAATTCTTCAAGAAGTGGACTTAACATTTGACATGGTCCACACCAAGTAGCATAAAAATCTACTAGCACTAATTCGTTATTTAGTAATTCTTGAAAATCCTGTTCTTTTTCTAAATATTTCATTATTCATGCTTTTCTAGAACTGCGTCTAGTCCTTTTATATCATTAAGTTTGTCTAGAACAACAAGTTGCTCTACTGTTTTTTTACTTACAATATTATATTCAATCATTGTATCAATTATTTCTAAATTGGCTTCGTTTACAGTTAATTTTTCATTTGTTAAGTCGTCGGCTAGTTCGTAGATGTCATTAATTGCATCAGAAATATCTTTTGTATAATTTGATAAGATTGGTGTTTTATAAACTATCTTTTCAATTAGTGTACTTTCTCTAATAAATTTATATTCTTGTAGTGGAATTAAGGCAACCATTAAAAAGGCAAATATTATTATGTATCCTTCTAAAATACCAATTAGAGCACCACCTATTTTTGATGGTATGGCTAAAATGATTGTCCAATTTACAACTTTTTGAATTACTCCAGAAAGTTTTAAGATTAGCTGATATACACCGTATAATACACAGTATATAAGTAAAAATCCTATTAATTGGTAGACAAAAATGTTTAATGATACTAAACCATCAATATTTCCACCAAATTCAAAGAATGGTAAATACTTACACAAAACATTACCTATTTCTTCTTTAAATGTGAAAGCAATGACGAAGATGACGATTAATCCAACCAAAGATATTGCTTCTTTTATAACCCCTTGTTTCCATCCAACGAATGCAAACATAACTAATAGTAATATAATGATTATGTCGATTATATTCATATTTTATACCTCCTATATTTTAATTATAAACTATTTTTTAATTTTATGCTATAATATCTTAAAAGAAGAAGTCGGATCAAATTAAGGAGATGAAAAAGATGAATGTTGTGATTAAAGTTAATGATGAAGTTAAAGCAAAAATGATTGAATATTATAAAGATAAACGACGTGATAAGGTTATTCCTTATGTAGTGTTTCAGGCTCAAGAAGAAGATACAGTCATTACATTATATGAGTCAGGAAAAGCAATGTTTCAGGGAACTAGTGCAGATGTGGATGCAGCGATGTGGGGAACTGTTTTAGATAATACTAAAGAAAAACAGGCTGAAAAGAAAAAAGCGGATGCTAAATATTATAATTGTAATGCGGTTGGCTCAGATGAAGTTGGTACAGGAGATTACTTTGGGCCAATTGTTGTTACAGCGTGCTATGTCACTAAAGAAGATATTCCATTTTTAGAAAGTCTGGGGGTTGGAGATTCAAAGAAAATTGATGATGCAAAGATCTTAAAAATTGCTCCAGAAATCGCGAAAAAAATAAAGTATCGAAGTGTTATTTTAAATAATAAGGAATATAATGAAAAATATACACGTGATGTTAATATGAACAAGATTAAAGCAATTATGCATAATAAGGTGCTTTATCAATTAATGCATGAAGAAGAGCCGCAGATTGATTATATTATTGTTGATGAATTTGCAAGAGAAGCAAGATATTATGAATATCTAAATGGAATTGATGCCGTACAAAGAAATATTACTTTTATGACTAAAGCAGAAGATAAGAATTTAGCGGTGGCATGTGGTTCAGTTATTAGTAGATATTTATTTTTGAAAGAATTTGATAAATTATCGGATAGTATTCATATGCCTCTACCTAAAGGTGCAGGACGTGATGTTGATACTATTGGAGAGGAAGTTGTTGAAAAATATGGAAAAGATAAATTGAAGGAGATTGCTAAATTTAATTTTAAAAATACGGATAGAATATTACATACAATGGTTTTCTAAAAAGAAAAGATATAGATTTGATTCTATATCTTTTTTCTTGTATAAACAAGGTGCTTATATTTTATATCGCCCTCTTGATGACTACATAATTCTGAACAGTTCCACTCAGTTTTATCAAAAGATGGGAAGTAAACATCTGCAACTGCGGTAGCCTCTACTTCTGTTAGTAACATTTTATCTGATAAATCAATCATTTGATTATATACTTGGGCACCACCGATGACCATTACTTCTTGATTTAAAGTAGCAATATACTCTACTAAACTTTCAGTATCTCTAAAGACTTTGATTTGATCATTTGGTTCTATTTCTTGATGAGTTAAAACTAAATGAAGACGTCCTGGCAAAAGTCTAGGTAGAGAATCTAATGTCTTTTTACCCATTACAATTGGTTTCCCCATAGTTTGTTGTCTAAAGAATTGCAAATCCTCTGGGAGATTCCATAGTAATTTATTGTCTTTTCCTAATTCGTTATTTTGCCCTATTGCGGCAATCATTGTGATATTCTTCATATTATATACCTAACGGGAATGGTAGTTGTGGATTTTTGACTTTAACTTTTTGAATTGGATAATCTTTGATTTTGATATCTTCCGGAGTAAAGTCGTAGAAGTCTGTCTTATCCTCGTTTAATTCAATTACTGGTGTACAATCTACTGAGTCCCTTCCTAACATTTCTTTTACTTGTTCAACGTGTCTATCATAAATTTGGACATTAACTGGTTTCCATGTGAAAATACCTGGTGTAAGTGACAAATGACGAGCAAATAGCATTAATAATACTGAGTATTGAACTTGGTTAATGCATCCTGCTGTTGCAAAGTCACTCGATCTTTGCACCAAAGTCATATCTAAATAGTCTTTGCCATCTTTTCCGTGTCTTACATTCCAGATTGTCATAAATGCACATGGTTTTAATCCGTGTGGTAAATCGTAATCATCATCTTGCCAAAGACTAATAATGTGACGTCTTCCGTCGGAATTTTCTTTCATTTCTTTTAAGCGTTTCTTTACAAGATTATGTTTTCTAACTACTTCACCATAGGTACTACCAATGTGTGGGTGTCCTTTTTCATTTAAGATATAGTTGCCATTTTCATCTCTTAGTGCCCACTCGTCCCACCAGTTGTTGATTTTATGATCTTGTTCCCAGGTATTTTTCCCTAACAATTCGTCAAATTCTACTAAATCATTACTTTCTTTTTGATAAATCCATAGTATTTCGGCAATTGATGATTTAGTAGCAATTGGTCTTAATGTGATTAGTGGACTTTCACCTTTAGAAAGATCGTAAGAACATTCAACGCCTGTATTAATACTTAAAGTATGAGCCGGTGTCCAAACCACTACCTGTCCTTTTTGAGGATGGGCAACTTGATTTTCTTGTAACTCAATTACTTCATTATCGCTAGTGATAATGGTGTTAGTATCAGGATCGTATACGGCATCTTGATATATATCTTCATAGTGTGGTCTTGGCTCTTTATCCATACAACCTTCTCTTAATATTTTTCTAAATATCTTTTTTGTGTACTTATCTCCTTTTGTCATTTAACTTCCTCCTAACTTTGACTTTTTCATTATAGCATAATGATTTTAAAAAGAAGTGTCGCAAATGCAACAAAAAAAGAGCGAATTATTTTTCGTTCTTCTCAATAAATTTATTGAATTTTTTGATTTCAGTATCATCTTCTAGTGATTTATTTAATTTCTCAAATAATTCTTTTTCACTACGTGACAACTTTTTGGGAGTAATTACTTTGAAAACTACATACATATCACCTTTGGTGTTGTGATAGTCGTTGTCGATACCCTTTCCTCTAATACGTTCTTTATCACCACTGTTTGTTCCAGAAGAGACATTTAATTTTACGTTACCATATAGAGTTGGGATTGTTTTTTTACAACCTAAAACTGCGTCTGTAATTGATAGTGGCACTTCTAAATAAATGTCGTCATCATCTCTAACAAAGAAATCATGGGTTCCAACGATAAACTCGATATATAAGTCCCCATTTTCTCCACCGTTAGATCCAGGATTACCTTTACCACTTACACGAAGTCTATCACCAGTATTGATACCGGCAGGAATGCTAATAGTAATTTTTTTATTCTTTTTAATTCTACCCTTTCCACCACATTCGCTACATTTACGTTTATAAGTTTTTCCTACTCCGCCACAGTCTGGACATGTTGTTTTTGACATAAATGAACCAAGAATTGTATTTTGTTGAGTTGTGACTGTTCCACTTCCACGACAAGTGCTGCAGGTTTCGGCATCAAAACCACCGCGCCCGTGGCATTCATCACATTCTTCTACGACATCAAGAGTAAGTTTCTTTTCTGTACCATATACCGCTTCTTCAAAGTCAATAGACATTCGCATTAAAGAGTCGCTTCCGCGTCTTGCTCTTGTTGATGAAGAACCGTTGTCAGTTGAAAAACCGCTAAATCCTCCAGCTCCGCCGAATAATGAATCGAAAATATCTTCGAATCCGAAACCGCTACCACTGAAGCCTCCACCTGAATAGCCACCAAAACCGCTTCCTCCGGCTCCTGATCCTACTCCAGCATGACCATATTGATCATACATCTGTTTTTTAGAAGAATCCGATAAAACAGAATAGGCTTCTTGAACTTCTTTAAATTTCTCTTCGGCAGCAGGATTATCTTTATTTAAGTCCGGATGAAATTCTTTGGCTTTTTTTCTGTAGGCGCTTTTAATTTCTGCATCTGTTGCGCTTTTAGAAACACCTAGAACCTCATAGTAATCTCTTTTTGTTGAGGCCATTTTTTTCACTTCCTTACATTATATATTTAAAGGAAGTAGCCCTAAAAATAGGACTACTTATTTGATTTATTCTTCTTCAATATCTGCTTCTTGAACGTCATCGTCTTCATCTTTTTTAGATTTCTTTTTAGACTTTTTAGAATCTTCTTCATCGTCATTGTTTTCTTCTGTTTGACGTTCTTTAGCGGTTTGTTCATAAACTTTTGTTGCTAAAGCCATGGCTTTTTCTTGAAGTTTTTCTTTCTTTTCTTTGATTTCATCTAAGTCGTCATCTTTTAAGGCTGTACGTAATTCTTCAATTAACTCTTCTGCTTCTTCTTTTTCTTTTGAATCTACTTTATCACCAAGATCTTTGATGGCTTTTTCTGTTTGGAAAATCATTTGTTCTGCTTCATTTTTAGTTTCTACGGCTTCTTTACGTTTTTCATCAGCCTCTTTATTTTCTTCTGCTTCTTTACGCATCTTTTCGATTTCTTCGTCTGAAAGATTTGTGTTAGAAGTGATTGTAATTGATTGTTCTTTATTTGTTCCTAAATCTTTTGCAGTAACGTTAACAATTCCGTTAGCATCAATGTCAAATTTAACTTCGATTTGAGGAACACCACGTGGTGCTGGTGGAATATTAGTTAATTGGAATCTTCCTAATGTCTTGTTATCAGCAGCCATTGATCTTTCACCTTGTAATACGTGAATGTCTACACCTGGTTGATTATCAGCAGCAGTTGAGAATACTTCTGATTTTGATGTAGGAATTGTTGTGTTTCTTGGGATTAATGTAGTCATTACTCCACCTAAAGTTTCAATTCCTAATGATAATGGTGTTACATCTAGTAATACGATATCAGTTACATCTCCAGCAATAACTCCACCTTGAATTGCTGCTCCCATAGCAACTACTTCGTCTGGGTTAACTTCACGAGATGGTTCTTTTCCTAATTCTTTAGTAATTGTTTCATATACTAATGGTACACGTGTTGAACCACCAACTAAAATTACTTTGTCAATGTCTTTTTTAGTCATCTTAGCATCTTTTAAGGCTTTCTTAACTGGTTCAATTGTTGATTCTACTAAGTCTGAAATTAAATCTTCAAATTTAGCGCGAGTTAATGTCATATCAACGTGTAATGGTTCTCCATCTTCGTTTTTAGCAATGAATGGTGCAGAAATTGTTGCTGATAAAGTTCCTGATAAGTTCTTCTTTGCTTGTTCTGCGGCTTCTTTAAGACGTTGCATTGCCATTTTATCGTCTGATAAATCAATGTCGTTTTCTTTCTTGAATTCTTTTACGATATAATCAATAATTCTTTGGTCGAAGTCATCTCCACCTAAGTGGTTATTTCCGTTTGTTGATTTAACTTCGAATACTCCATCTCCTAATTCAAGGATAGATACGTCGAATGTACCTCCTCCTAAGTCGTAAACTAAGATAGTTTGACCTTCTTCTTTTTCAAGACCATATGATAAGGCTGCGGCTGTTGGCTCATTGATAATTCTTTCTACTTCTAAACCAGCAATTTTTCCAGCGTTCTTTGTTGCTTGACGTTCTGCATCATTGAAGTATGCTGGTACTGTAATAACTGCTTTATCTACTTTTTCTCCTAAATAACTTTCAGCGTAATCTTTAATGTATGATAGAATCATGGCTGAAATTTCTTCTGGTGTATATTTTTTACCATCTAATTCTACTTTTTTATTTGTACCCATTAATCTTTTGATTGATGAGCATGTATTTGGGTTAGTTAATGCTTGACGTTTTGCAGCATCACCAACGATTCTTTCTCCTTTTTTAAATGCAACTACAGACGGAGTTGTTCTTCCTCCTTCTGGGTTTGGAATTACTTTTGGTGCTCCTGCTTCAAGAACGGCAGCACATGAATTTGTTGTACCTAAATCGATACCAATAATTTTTCCCATATATATTTATCTCCTTTGATTTACTATTATTTTTGATTGATTTTTACTGATGCAGGTCTAATTACACGTTCCTTTAATTTATATCCTTTTAATAAAACCTCTAAAACAACTTCATCTTCTTGTTCTGCTACTGAGTCAGTTAATAAGGCTTGTTCTTGAGATGGGTCGAATATTTGCCCTGCCCTGTTTATTTCTTCTACTCCAAATCTTTTTAAGGTTTCTGTTAGTGATGCATACATCATTTTGAAACCGGCTAAGAATTTAGAGATTTCATCTGTTAAGTCATTGTCATCTAACTTGATTGCTCTTTCGAAATTATCTACTACTTGGATGATTTCTAGAATCAAATCTTGATTTGCATACTTTAACATATTTGTTGTTTCTTCGTCTTTTCTACGACGATAATTTACTAATTCAGCCTGGGCTAATTTGACTTTTTCAACTAAAGAAGCATTTTCTTCAGTTAGACGATTAACTTCGGCTGTTAATTCTTGTTCTTTTGTACTTGGTTCTTGTTCTTGATGGCAGCCGCCTCCACAACAATGTGGTGGAGCATCTGTTTCTTGACAACAAGTACATTCTTCATTTGTTAGTTGTTCTTTATTTTGTTCTTCTGTTAATTCTTCTACTTTTGTTTCTTCTTGTGTCATTTATTTCTACCTTTCTATATTTTCTTTCATGTACTCTAACAATCCAACAACTCGATCATATTCCATTCTTTTTGGTCCAATGATGGCGATGGTTCCTTCTTCATCTCCACTTTTAAATTTTGTTTTGATTACTGTTACATCACTATCAATATTGCTTTCATTACCAATATAGACTTTTATATTATTATCTTTATCCTCTTCAATGCTACGGAGAGTTTCTCGATCCTCTAGCTTATTGAAGACTGTTTTAATTTTTTCTATATTACTACTGAATTCTGGTTGTTCTAAGATTTTGTTTCTTCCTACGATGTTAACTCCTGGGTTTGTGAAGTCATTAAATACATGATAGAAAGCATTATATAGTTGTTCGTGTTGTTTGACATAATTTCCTATAATAGGTTTTACTTCATACTCCAATTTTATACTTACTTCATCGATTGGAGTACCAGAGATTAAGTTATTAATTAGGCCAACTGTTTTCTTTACTTCTTCTAGTGGAACATCTTGTAATTTAATACTTTTATGTTCAACATGGCCTTTATCAGTAACTATAATTACGATTATACTAACATCATCAATCGGAACTACTTCTATTTGTTTAAGAAGATTCTCATGAGAACTGCTACCAAGCACTACTGTTGTATAATTCATCATATCCGATATAACTTGTAAACTCTTAGTAATTACATCAGATAGTGCAAGTTGCTGGTTGTGAAAGACAATTTGTAATTTTAACATATCTTCGGCATTCATTTTCTTTAGTTCCATTAAGTTATCGACATAGTAACGATAACCTTTTTCACTAGGAATTCGACCAGAAGATGTATGTGTTTTTTCTAATAAACCTAACTCTTCTAAAGTAGCCATTTCATTACGAATAGTAGCACTTGAACAGTTTAGGGCTTTAGAGATAATCTTGGAACCAACTGGAGTTGGATCTTTAATATATCTTTCTACTATTAGCTTTAACATTTTATTTTGTCTATCAGTCAACATAACATCAACCTCCTAGCACTTCTATTTTATGAGTGCTAATGATATTGTATGCTTTTTTTTAGCACTTGTCAATAATTTGTGCTAATTTTAAGAAAAACAAAAAGATAGTTTTGTAAACTACCCTTTTAATAGTCAGCATTAAGCAATTTGAACCATTGCTTTTCATCAGAGGCATTGCATGTTTCCATATGTAAGATGCCACTTGTATCTCTAGTATCTGATGGTGCACTTATACATAAGGTATGGTAGGTTGTTACTTTGCTTTGGAATTGATAGTAGCCATTGCCAAGAGAAATTATCTTCCATACTTCCCAGGCATGATCTCCATATTTATCATTTGTACCAACGGCTTCACTTATCTCTTGAGCACCATCTGCTGGTTGAAGAGCAAGTTCACCGCTTGCTTCTATTATTTTATAATAAGTTCCATCGATTGGGGTAATAGCCCATCTTTGAGACTTACTTCCGTTATTTAAATTAAGCAAGGCATTAACTCCAATTGAAGAGATTACTCTATTTTCGGATTTTGCTGATTGAATATAGTAATTTCCAGATGATACTGTTGCTCCTTCTAAATGACGGGCTGAAATTCTTAGACCATGAGTTGTTTCAACGGGAACAAGCGAAGTTGCTAAGGTTTTGATGGCTGTATAACCGGAAGTTAGGCTTGTCGTTGAAACAGAAACAGTTTCTTTAGTATACTTAGTTTCTCCTGAATAAAAATTATGATAAATAACTATTTCTTCAAGAGATTGGATGGAACCTAAATCAACAATAACACATTTTTCTCCTGTACCGCTTGATAGTGTACCAGAAATTTTGGCTGTTTCAGAGTTGGTTAGGTAAGATATTGCGGTTGTGGTTGAACCATTATAATAATAGGCGGCTTTATTTAAAGCAACGTTTTCACCGTTAGAATTAAAGGCTTGTATTTCTGTCCAACGTTCATATGTGGAAGTCGATGTTCCAGTAATACAGTCTTTTATGTATCTTACACTATTTAAATTAGCATTTTTCTTTGATGGAGGATTATCTTTACTATTAGTAGAGATTAGTTCGATAGTTGCTTTTCCAGCACCATCATTTACTCCATTTTGCATAATGGTATTTATAAAACTATAACCAGCAATTGTTTTTTGACTATTATAACCAGAAATATAAGACTTTCCATTGTTGTCAGTGCTTAAACCTGAACTATGTCCAGCGCCAGCAGCACTACTTGTTCCTCCTCCAGCAGCAATCATAATTCTTGAGTTCTGTCCGGCTGAATCATTCCAAGAACCCCCTCGTAATCTGACATCAGTTGCTCCACCGACAACTGAACCGCCACCATTATTTGTAGGAGTTGCCCCACCGATATTACCAATTTGAAAGTATAGATGCTGATTTTCTTCTAAGTAGATTATTCCTGAGGTGTATGAACCACGTCCATTACTAGTCTGATTTATGGAACTTATTCCTTTAGCGGCTGCCCCCCATAGTTCAATTTTATACCAACCGGCTTTTCCATAGGGAACAATAAATTCTTGAGGCCCATCAGTTGAGGTGAACTCTGTTGTTGTTTGACTGTAACGATTTAGTTCTTCTTCTATTTTTTTGATTAATGTTGATGTATTTTTACGATTAGTTGACATTATACTCATAAGTAAGGCGACTACTAAAAAGCCTACTAGTAGAAGTCCATATAGTAATGTCGAAATTGCAAACCCTTTATTATTCATTTTTTTCATTTAGATCACCAACTATTCTAAGATTAATTCTATCATATTTGTTTTAGAATGACTACCCATTTATCTCCATATTTTTTGGTCTTTATTGCCTGATATTTTTCTGGATAGGCTATTTTATCTAGACTATCACTTTCACAAATAATTAACCCATTAGAGTTTAATAATTCTAGTTTGGAAATTAAAGCAACGCTTTTTTCAATATAATTTGTTTGATATGGGGGATCTAAGAAGATTAAATCAAGTTTAATGTTTCTTTCAGCAAGATAGTTGAGGCCTTTTAAATAGTCTTGATTTATTACTTCACAGTTTGTTATACCAATATTGATAATGTTTTCTTTAATGGTTTTTATGGCTTTTGGATTAGAATCTACTAAATAGGCATAACTTGCTCCTTCTGACAAGGCTTCTATGCCTAAGTTTCCACTTCCAGAAAAAAGATCAAGAACAACGCTATCTATTAAATTATTTTGAATTGTTGCGAAAAGAGATTCTTTAACTCTATCCATTGTTGGCCTAGTACCAATGATATCGTATCCTTCTAATTTTCTACCTTTATATATACCACTTATTATTTTCATAAACCACACTTATCCTTTTTTGTTATCTTTTTTAATTCTTGGTTGATTTCTAATATTAATAAATTAAGTTCTGTCTCTTGATGTTTGTATTTTTGAAATAAATCATTAGAAATTATTTGTTGTTTTATCCTTTCATCTTTTGTATAGTTGTATTTTTTTATTAGTCCTAAAAGGTCTTTATTGTTGGTGACTTCTTTATTTAGTTTCTTTATTTCTTTTATAATTTCGTTGTCGTTTAAAACATCTTTTAAGTTATTTACTTTTTCATATAATTCTTCCATATGAATATTTTAACATATTTTTTAGTTCATGACATCTAGAAATGTTGAGATTAGTTCGATGTTTCTAGAGAGTTTTTTTATTTTATCTTCCGGAGTTTGTTTGAAGTGTTTTTTGGCTAATTCTTCTAACTCTTTTAAGGAGATACTTCCCCTATTTAAATCTTTGTACCAAGAAGAATCTTCGCGGAGATAACTATATATTAGAGGATTGTGTTTGATATAATTTATTGTATTAAGATCCATTAATCCTCAAAGTGTTGGTAAAGAGGTCGTGGTTCATAGGGAGGCTTTGCTTGTCTTGAATTTGATAAGCCCATGTCTTGAATAAGGCTGATTGTTTTTTGAATGTTAGTTACTCCTTTCTGGACGGACTCCATATCAAGATTTTTAATGGTAGAAAAGAAATCTCTAAAAGAGGAAGTTTGTGGTACTTCTGGTGGAGTTATGTAGGTATTCCAAATGGAACTGTTGTCACCATAGATATCGTATAATTCATAAAGGGTTTGCCAATTTGTTTTACCAGAGATAACACTACTTGCGAGTTCTGGATGTTTTTTTGCGAATAGTTTAAATGCTTCTTTTGACATATCATCACCAGTATATTTTATGTATGAGGAAAAAGAAAAAGAAGATTTTTGTTATCTTCTTTAGTATTTTTATTTGTTAGTTGAATCTGTTTTTTGATAGACCTTGGCATTTTCTGTTTGTGCTTCATTCGTTGAGTGGGCTTGTTGGACTTGGTGAAGAAATTCACTCATATTGCGAAGGTCTTCTAAGTTTTGTTGTGTTTCTTGAGTTATTGTTGTTGGAGCATTATCAACTATTTCTTTAGTTTTAGTTTTTTCTAAAACTGGCATTTGTTGCTCTTCAATTACTTTTCTTACGATTTGTTGAACTGGTTTTTCTTCTTTCGACTGATCTTTTGGTTGATTATTATATTTTGATAAGTAAGAAGCAATTGTTAATCCTTGTAAGGCTGCAGTTCCAACGGCTAAGGTTGGTAGTAACCCTGGTACCATAACACTTGATGAGACTATGCCAAGTCCGGCTAAACCAAATAAGGCCCACGTTTTAATCTTTCCGATGTAAGAAGAGGATGCATCCATACCACTTAATTTTTGATGAGTGTTTATTCCAGCAATGACACCTTCTAATGCAAGGTTGGTAATTAGAAGAGGATTGGAAAAAGAGGCTGCGAGTAATAAGGTTGTTGCAAAGACTTTGTCAGTTACAGCGTCTAGATCTTTTCCTAGTTCACTAGTTAATTTAAATTTTCTAGCAATAAAACCATCAACCCAATCAGTTAAGGAAAATCCAACGATAAGACCGATTGTTAGTGGTAGATTACCTGTTGCTGCAGCTGGAAGAATGGCAAATGGTGCAAGTAAACGTAATGTTGTTAAAACGTTAGGAATTTGTTTATGTCTTTTGCCCGGTGTTTTTAAATCTTCTACTGCTTCTTGAACTAATTTTTTATAATTATTAAATACTTCTTCGTTTTCTTTTTTCATGTCTATTCCCCCTAGACGTGTTTAGTAGTATAACACATTTAATTATATTTTTCAAGGGGGTTAGAAAAAGACACTTTTTAGTGCCTTTAGATTAATTTAGAAAATCATCAATTGTCATTAGTCGATCATCTATTTCTTTTAAAGAAATTTTGTCTTTTTTAGGAATTGGTTCATTTTTGGGCTCATCTAGTACTTCAACTTCTTCATTTTTAATTAATGGTGTTTCTTCTTTTGTGGAACGAGTTAATGTTGCGACGATGAAACTGTCAGTTAATTGATGTTTACTGATTAGGCTTCCTGTTGAATAGCGATCAGCAATTGGCAATTCTGTAAGTTTCATAGTATTTATATCACCATTTTTAATACCAATATATTCTTTAGTGTCAACTATAAATGTTTTTAATACTTGGTATGGATTTGTTTTTACTTCTCTAATTATTTGTAGTCCACGACGAGCGCGGGTTGAAACTTCAAATTCATTTAGACGAACACGTTTAGCAGTACCTTTGTCAGTTACTACAGTAATATATTCATCTTTATTATAGTCAAAATTATTGACAGAAACTAGGAAGTCATCTTTTAATTTCATACCTTTAACACCAGCGGCTTTTACTCCAACTAGTGGTACTTCTTCGGCTGCGAAACTTAAGGCATATCCAGAATCTGTTACTAAGAATAAATATGGTTTATCTTCAACAAAAGCATTGATTACTTGATCATTATCTTTTAGATTCATACAACTTGTTGGCTTAGAGTATCTTTGAAGTTTAAATTCTTTTAATTTAGAACGTTTAACCATACCGTTTTTAGAGGCAATGACAATATTTTTCTCTGATGAGAAGTCATAGGCTGGGATAGCGGTTATAATTGATTCATCTTCACTTGTTTCAATAATGTTACTTACATGTTTTGGCATGTCTTTCCATTTTAGATCTGGAATCATATGAACTGGAATATGTAGATAGTTTCCTTTATTTGTGAATAAAAGGATGGTGTCGGTTGTATTCATTTCATAGATTCCTAAAATATAATCATTGTCTTTTATTGTAAGATCTTCTAGATTTGAGGCTGTGTAACTTCTAAACGATGTACGTTTAATGTAGCCATCTTTTGTAACTAGAACAACAACATCTTCTTTTGGAATCATGGCTGTGGTGTCAATTTTTATTTCTGTTATTTCATCTTTAATATCTGTAAGTCTTGGGGTTGGATACTCGTTTTTAACATCACGTAAGTCTTTTTTCATTACAGATTTTAAGACATCCTCACTACCAAGGATGGCAGTTAAACCGTTGATTATTTTTTCTAATCCTTCTTTTTCATTTTCTAAAGCAACAACGTCAGTGTTTGTTAAACGATATAGTTGTAATGTGACGATGGCTTCGGCTTGGGCTTCAGTAAATTCAAATTCTTTTACTAAGTTATCTTTAGCATCACTTTTATTTTTAGAAGCACGAATTACTTTGATTACTTCATCAAGGATTGAAATACACTTGATTAGACCTTCAACAATATGATATCTTGCTTTAGCGTGTTTTAAATCGAATTCAGTACGACGTTTAACCACTTCTTTTTGATGAGCAATGAAGGCATCTAATGCTGCGGTTAAGCCAAGTAGTTTGGGACGTCTATTAACGATTGAAACCATGTTGAAGTTGTAACTGATTTGCATATCTGTATTTTTTAATAGATAGTTGATGATTAAGTCTTTGTTAGCATTTTTCTTAATATCAATTACTACTCGAACATCAGCGGCAGATTCATCACGAACTTCAACTATTCCTTCTATTTTTTTGTCAATTCGTATTTCATCAATCTTTTTAACCATTAGGGCTTTGTTTACTTCAAATGGTATTTCAGTGATAACAATTGAAGTTCCTGCTTTAGTCTCTTCAATTTGATATTTACTTTTAACGATTATTTTTCCGCGACCTGTTTCGTAGGCTTGTTTTATTCCATCTAGACCTTCTACTATTCCACCGGTTGGAAAGTCTGGGCCTTTAACATATTTCATTAATGTTTCTAACTCACAGTTTGGATAATCGATACGGTGAATTGTGGCATCAATTATTTCTGTTAGGTTGTGTGGGGGAATGTTTGTTGCATATCCTGCGGAGATACCTTGGGCACCATATACCAAAAGGGCTGGAAATCTCGCAGGAAGAACTGTTGGTTCAACGGTTGTATCATCAAAGTTTGGAGAAAACTCAACTGTGTCTTTATCGATATCACGAAGCATTTCATTACTAATTTTTGATAGACGGGCTTCTGTGTAACGATAAGCGGCTGGAGAGTCTCCATCGATTGAACCGTTGTTACCATGCATATCGATGTATGGTAGACGTGTTTTCCAAGGCTGACTCATTCTGACCATGGCATCGTAGATTGATGTATCACCGTGTGGATGATAATTACCGATAACGTCTCCAACAGTTTTCGCAGACTTTCTATATCCTTTATCGAAGGTATTTTTTTCTTTATGCATTGAATATAAAATACGTCGTTGAACAGGTTTTAATCCATCTCTAGCATCAGGAATAGCACGATCTTGGATGATATATTTTGAATAACTTCCAAAACGTTCTCCCATGATATCTTCTAGAGTATAATCAAATATCTTTTCAATTACCTCTTCAACTTCAATTTTTTTCTTTGGCATTTATATCACCTATTTCTAATTTAGTTTTGTATTTGATAATCATCTTCTAATGAGAATTCAACGTTTTCTTCAATCCATTCTTTTCTAGGTGGAACGTCGTCTCCCATAAGAATAGAGACACGTTTTTCCGCAAGTTGAGCATCTTCAATGTTTACTCTGATTAATGTTCTACTCCCTGGTTTCATAGTTGTTTCACAAAGTTGATCGGCATTCATTTCACCAAGTCCTTTGTAACGTTGAATTTCACATTTTTTGCCTTTAGACTTTTCTTTCATTTCTTCTACAGTGTAAGCATACTCAATATTTTTACCACTTTGAATTTTAAATAATGGTGGAAGAGCTACAAAAAGTCTTCCGTCTTCAATAAGTGGTTTCATGTAGCGATAGAAGAATGTTAATAATAGACATTGGATATGTCCTCCATCTTCGTCGGCATCGGACATGATAATGACTTTGGAATATTCGCAGTCTTTGATATCGAAATTAGAACCATATCCGGCTCCGATGGTATAAATCATGGTGTTGATTTCTTCGTTACGAAGGATTTCTTCTTCTTTAGTTTTTTCAGTATTTAAAACTTTACCACGTAATGGAAGAATGGCTTGATATTTACGATCACGACCTTGTTTTGCGGAACCTCCGGCTGAATCTCCCTCGACTAGGAATAATTCTTTTTTATCTTTATCCTTACTTTGAGCAGGAGCAAGTTTTCCAGAAAGGGATCTTTCTTCTTTCTTTTTACTTGTACCTTTACGGGCTTCTTCGCGGGCTTTGCGAGCGGCTTCACGAGCGATTTTACTACGTAGGCTTTTATTAATAATATCGGTTGCGATTGATTTATTTTCTTCTAGGAAGACGCGCATTTGTTCAGTAACAATTGCTTCAACGGCGACACGTGCTTGTGGGGTTCCTAGTTTTCCTTTAGTTTGTCCTTCAAATTGAAGAATTCCTTCGGGAATTTTTAAACTGATTATGGCTGTAAGACCTTCTCTTACGTCGCTTCCTTCAAGGGCTTTGTCTTTTCCTTTAATGAACCCATTACTTTTTGCGTAATCATTAAATACTTTGGTTAAGGCTGTTTTAAATCCTACTTCATGAGAACCACCATCGATTGTTTTAACGTTGTTTACGAAACTGACAATATTTTCATTATAGGTATCTGTATATTGCATTGATACTTCAATATCCATTTTATCTTTAGAACCTGACATCGTTAAAACTTTGTGAAGAGTTGTTTTTCCTTTGTTTAAGTCTTCAACGAATTCTTCAATTCCACGTTCATAGTAGAATTTAGAACTTCTTTCATCTTCTTCATCAATTACTTCAATAGTAATTCCTTTTAGTAAGAAGGCACTTTCTTGCATTCTTTCACAGATTGTTGTGTAGGAAAAGTTTGTTGATGAGAAGATTTCATCATCCGGTAAGAAACGAACTGTGGTACCAGTTTTATTTGTAGTACCTATTTCTTTTAATGGTTGGACTACATGCCCACCATTTTCAAATCTAATATAGTGTTCTTTTTTATCTCTTTTAATAGTTACTTCACACCATTTAGATAATGCATTAACTACACTAGCACCTACTCCGTGTAATCCTCCGGATACTTTGTAGCCTTCACTTTCAAATTTTCCTCCGGCATGGAGAACTGTAAAGATTACTTCTGGGGTTGAGATACCTGATGCATGCATACCTGTTGGTAGACCACGACCATGATCCTCAATACTTACTGATTTATCTTTATGAATAGTTATTTTAATTGAATCACCAAATCCATTGATTGCTTCATCAATTGCATTGTCGACGATTTCCCATACTAGGTGGTGTAATCCTCTTTTGTCTGTTGACCCGATATACATACCAGGTCTTTTTCTAACTGCATCTAATCCTTCTAAGATTTTGATTGATGAGTCATCGTACTTTAATGCCATTCTTATCACTCCTAATATCTAACTACTAGTTATTATAACGAAAAAACAAACTCTTTTCAACGAAAGTTTACTTTTTTTGACAAAATTTGTTGTATAGCAACGATTTTAGCATAATTAAAGAGACATTTTTTATTATGCCTCTTCAGTTTTTTGTTTGAATGGGATGATTTTTTGATAGGTTTTCTTATCTCTTGGTTTTGAAAGATTAAATGGATGTTCACTGTAGGCTATCCCTTCTTGTACAAAGAGTACGTCTAAAGCAGATAGCACGATGTCAAAAGGAAGATATTCCCAGTTTTTGAAAGTATTAAGTATTTCTCTTCTTCCTACTTCTTGGCGATTATTGACAAAGGCGTAGGAAATTACATCGAAAATAAAGTCAGAAGTCATCCAGAAATCAGCATAGTCAGGGATTTCGGTTAAAAGTCTTTCTCTTTGAGAGGTGGCAATTGTTTTTATAGTAGTTCTTAAAAAGTCATAATCCCAGTCAAGAATACTTACATCACCGTAGTCATCAAAAATATGATTATCTCTATAGGTATCTATTAAATGCCGATAACTGTTTATGTCGTCTATATCAAATTCTGGGGCTTGTTTGGTGGAGTTTTGGTTGTTCATCGGAGATTTTCCTTTCTTCTGTACAAAGAGTTTTACAAGTTCTCTTGAATTTGATTATATATTAACATAGTGATTGTGTGTAGACAAGAAAAACTATACTTCTAATAGATATCCTCTGAAATGTAGATGGTAAAAACTATTTTTTATAATATTGTATTGAATTTGTTACAGATGATTTTAATATAAAATTGTTCATTAGTATAATTTTATTCATTTTGATATATGAAATTAATATCATTAATATTTTTGACTATGCTTACTCTCATCTCAATTTTTTTATTGCCTTCGAAAAAACGTGTATCGGCTGGAAGCAACTATTGCCCTTCGAAAATACTTGGGTTCACCTTGCTATAAGTTGTCGCAACAATTATTTCTGATGATGAAACTACACTACCCGTGCTATCATATACAAGCAAAGTTTCAGAAACGTCAGTTGCGACTTGATAAGAGGAAGTGACAATGTATCCATCTATGTTGTAGTCACTATTAACCCATTCTGCCCATGTCATTCCCTCTAGCGCCTTATATTCTGTGTTGCCAATTGTAAATGTTTTCTCTATATAAAGATAATATGGATTACTAACTGTTCCATCTCCGCCTGCAATCTTTGTTCCGGGTGCAAGTGAAACCGACGGACGAACGCCGTAAGAGTCGTACACGCTGCGGCTGCCCAATAGGCCAGACGATTGCACGACGAACCCGCTAGCGTAGTCGTAGCGGAAGTAATACGGCGACAAAGACCACCAATACTGCCCCGTATATAGATACGAAGATGTACTATAACTTGAGTTCCCGCTTCCTGCC